>NZ_CP061362.1:0-305867 GCF_020641035.1 Clostridioides sp. ES-W-0016-02 | reverse complement strand
GGTAACCATCCTTCAAGTCGTTTGCGATTCAAAAATCTTGGTGCTCTATACCTTGTTTTTCTATTTCTTCTTGTCCTTCTAAATGCTCTACGAGCTTCTAAGTTTTGTTTAATTTTATTCGCTCTATGCTCTATGGTTGCAAGAAGTACAACTTCGCCATTAGGTTTGTGAAGTGCTACTCCTGTTTGTTTAGCTCCTGGGTCTAATTTAATAATTAAACCTTTAGGATTAGCTTCTTTTAATTCTTTTAATCTAATAGTGAAGGGAAACTGTTTATGAACAACAGCCTTTCCTTGTTTAAGTAATTTTCTTGCTACAGCAAAGTGACAAGGAGTCAATGGTTTTTTGTTTTTATTAATTACAAACACCAAATAAAAAACCTCCTTTAAGAGTAAACTCTATGAAGTTAAGAAATTAACTTCATGGGTAACGCAGTTAGAAACTGCTCTCCTCGATAATATTATTAAGGCTTGATAGCATATTACACTGTTTGTACCCACAAACTGTTTAATAATATGCAACAGAGGCTACAAACTGGAGAAGCATTTGTAGGTGTTATGACCTTAATAATGTAGTTTAAAACTTAATCTGGTCAATATGACTTGTAGATAACTTCAAGCCTACCTCTTTAGAGGTGGGTTATTGACAAAAACTTACTTTGGCTTTACTATAAAAATCTTTCTTTGATATTTTTATTTCATAACACTTCCAAATACCTTTTGTATCATAAGTCATGTAATCAACTCTTTCATTGCCATTAATACCTATTGTAACCTCAAAACATCCAAAAGTACCTATTTTAGAAGTACTATATTTTAATGCTTTCTCTATTTGTCTTGTTAATCCTGTTTTAACCTTAATTCATCCTCCTTAGTTGAAATTTTAAATTTTTCTATTATAAAGTCTGTAATTATAAATTCATTGCAGTTTAAGCATCTGATATATTCACCTAAACTGGATTCTACTTTCGTTTCAGAAGCACATAGTGGGCATATAACAAATTCGAATTTTTGTATTGTCTTAAGCTCTAACATTGAATGAATTTCTTCATATATATCCTCAGTAGAATCATCACTTTTTAATAATAGGTATGCAGTGGATAAATATTCTTGGTTAGACTCCCTAAATAATTTAACTATAGTATTCATAAACTTCTCCAATCTTTCAGTGTTTAAATATAACTTTACCATTTATTAACTATTTAATATACATGAATTATATCAAATATATTTTATATAAACAATAAAAATGGTAATATATATAATATATATAGTATTTAAATTTAAAGAGGGTGAATTTCTTTGATAGAAAATTGTAAAGTTAGAAAACAATTAGAACAATGTAAATTTGATGAATTAAAAGCCATTTTAAGGGGTTTAAGTAAGGGAACTATAATATATCCAGGCATTATTAAAGATAAGCTCAATTTGGCTATGGAAGATGTATATACGATGTTAGAACAGATGGTTAAAGATAAAGCTATTAAAAGAGGATATGAGTTATATTGTCAAAGTTGTATTAATCCAAAAACGAAAATACTTAATTCTATAGCAGGTAGATTTTATTGTGATGTTTGTGGTAAAGAATTATATCCATTAAAAGATAGTATCGTAATATATACAGTTATCTAATTTGAAAAAAAGCTGAAACTAATACAAGATGAGTTAATTATATGAATTGTTGATTATAATCTTGAAATTATTTATAAACAAAATTATATCTCAAATAAAGAATATGTATAATATAAAAACTTTTAATTAGTTTTATTAATATAAATTTTTTAGGGAGAGATATTATATGAACAAATATGAGGCTGATTTAAAAATGGTAAAAGAAGATGGGTACTATTTAAGAACTGTTAAAAAACAAAATTATGAGATTTGTCTCCAAGCGATAGATAACTGGGGGCCAGCAATACAATTTATTAGATGGAAGACAACTAATTTATCTAAAACACAAAGGAATAATCTATGTAAAAAAGCAGTCTTAAAAGATGGTGAATTATTAAAATATGTAAAAAGACAAACAGAAGATATTTGTTTACTGGCTGTTAGAGAAAATCCATGGGCTTTAAAATATGTAAAAAGACAAACGGAAAGAATATGTATTGAAGCAGTAAAACAATGGGGTACAGTATTACAACTTGTAAAGAAACAGACACCTAAAATATGCCTTGAAGCAGTAAAACAGAATTCATTTGCTCTTTACTATGTAAAGAAACAATTTGAAGGAATATGTATGATAGCTGTAAAACAAGATGGATTTGCTTTAGAGTATGTAAAGAATCAAACGTATAAAATTTGTTTAGAAGCAGTCAAGCAAGATGGAGAATCTTTAAAATACGTAAAAAATCAGACCAAAGAGATTTGTATTGAAGCAGTAGAAAATGATGCACGTTCTATTCAGTATATAAAATGGGACCAATTAAAGTTAACTGAGTCAGAAGTTGATGAAATGCATAAACTTGCATTAACTCAGACATCAAGAGCACTTGTGTTTATTAAAGATAAAAGTAAATATATAAAAATGTTTAATATTAAATTTTCAAAAAATGATAGAAAAGTTATGGCTATTAATATAAATGAGGAGTGGCTATTTACAGTAGGATGCCAAGATAATATTACTAAGGAGAAGTTTATTCATAGAATCTATAATGAAGGTGGAGGGTTTGACAAAGAGAAAGGAGTTAATGTTCATAGACAATATTATATAGACTTTTTAGATCAATTCCCAGATAAGAAAGCAGTTTAATAAGTTAAATAAAAAAGTTATCTAAACTATTAGATAACTTTTTTATTTATTATATATGTTTATATAAATTCATTTTGTTATACTTTAAGGTAGATTTTTTTTGTTTTTTTCATAAACTCTTTTAAGGAATCTGTTTCTTCACACAAAACTTCTTCAAACTTAAGTTCATTATTATATCTTTTTATATAATCTTCAAGATTATAATTTTTTAAGTTTCTTTCTGCATGTGATTTCATTCCCATTATAATCATTTTAAAAATATCCACATCAATTTCATTATCAAATATCTCAATAATATCCCAATTAGTAATTGTTTCAAAATATGCTATTTTATTTTTTATATCCTTATATAGTATAGCTATGTTTATCTTTTTTAGTGATGTAAACATAGGCCTATATGTTAATATCGAAAAAGCTATTTTCATTAAATACTCCTTTCTATAAAAAATTCAAAAGGGATATCTATTAATTTAGATATCCCTTTTGAATTTTTTATGTTTGATAGCAGACTATGTTGTGCTAACTAACATGTTTTTAAATTTAATCATCAAATTTTCTTAACTTATTTTAAAGACATTGGCGAGTGTCTTTTTTATATTCCAAATGACCATTCGGATACTTCAAGAAAAAGTATAAATATATTAAATAGTTATGGATTAATTATAACATCAAAGGAAATAAAATACAATATTTTTTATAAACAATATATTTCTATAATAAAAAATATATATTAAACACAAAATATGTATTATAAAAAAATTAACATAAAACTATGATGAATAAAAATATGTATTATAAAAATAATTCTAAAAAGGGGAAATAGCATGTTTAAAAGTAAAGAGGTACTAACTTTGTTAAGGGGAGATGAAATTGATTTAAAGCATTATAAAGTTCAAAGCTATGAGATGTGGTTAAATATCATAAAGAAAAATCCTTTATATATTAAATATATAGGAGTGGCTGAACCCAATCTAAGTAAGGAGCAGATTAATAGTTTATGTTTAATATCAGTAAGAAAGCTACCATGGACTATATCCTATGTACAAAATCAAACTCCAAGATTATGTTTAGAGGCAGTAAAAGATTGGGGGTCGTCTCTTCAATATATAAGAAAACAAACAAATAAAATTTGTCTAAGTGCAGTAAAAGATTATGGGAAAGCCCTTATGTATGTAAAAGAACAGACAGAAGAAATATGTATAGAGGCAGTAAAAGAAGATGGGATGGCTCTTAAGTATGTAAAGAATAAAACAGAAGAGATATGTCTTGAAGCATTGAAACAAGATAAATATTCAATTAAATTTATAAAAAACAAATTAAAGTATGAAAAAATGTTTAATATCAAATATTTGGAACCACGAGGGTATGCAAATGAAGTATTTGCTATAAAAGAAAACGGAATGTGGTTATTTACAGTAGGTTGTCAAGAAAACATTACTAAAGAAACTTTTATTGATAGAATCTATAATGAAGGTGGAGGGTTTGATTTAGAGAAAGGGATTAATATTCATAGGCAGGTTTATCTTAATTTTTTAAAGCAATTTTAAATATAAAAAATTAATAGATACTATTTTTAAGGCTATTCATGAATGTTGACTATTGGCTAATATATTTGATATAATAAAATAAAATTGTATTATTGCTTATTTGTATTAACTAAAAGTTAAAAATAAAAGACCACCTAAAAACAAAGATGGTCTTTTATTTTTTTGTTGATATTTATTAATAAAATTAGAAAGTTACTAATTATTAACCAGGTTGTATTTATATCAAAAAATCTAATATTTACTTAGTATATATACTAAGTAAATAGCAAGATATATAAATTATAAAAATAAAAGTAAATCACTATACTTATATATAATACATATAAAAAAGTTTTATTAAATAAAAAAATAAAAAGGGAGTGGTTTTATGTTTGGGATTTATATATTTGAGTTTTTGTGCATGTTTTTTGAGTAAGGCAATTTTTCTGGTTAGTAGTTATGTTGTTTGTAACAATAAGATTTTTATATCGTAGAGGGGTATTTGACAAATACATAACTAAATGTATAAAAAATTTTGAAAAAAATTAAAAAAACTTTTAATAAAAAATAAATCAGGTTAAAATAGGTAATAAGAGAGGTGCTAAATATGAAATTTTTTGAGATAGGAACATCTGACTTTAAAGAATATATAAATAGTGGTGCATACTTTATTGATAAGAGTTTGTTTATAAAAGAAGTATGGAATGATAATAAGTACATATTAATAACTCGTCCAAGAAGGTTTGGGAAAACTTTAAATATGAGTATGCTTAAATACTTTTTTTCTAATAAAGAGGCTGAAGAGAATAGGGAGCTTTTTAGAAAATTAGAGATTTCAAAATATGAAGAAATTATGAATGAGCAAGGGGAATATCCAGTAATATTTATAAGTTTCAACGGTTGTGATATAAATGATTTAGAAAGTTTAAAAGAGCTTATTGTAAAGAAGATAAAAAATGAGTTGGACCGTTTTGATTATTTAATAGATATGTTACCAGCAAGAAAAGCTAAAAAGTTTGAACGTATATTAGATTCTAATAAGGATTCGGATTTAATTGAATCTGTAGCATATCTATCTGAGATATTACATTCAACTACTGGTAAAAAACCAATATTATTGATTGATGAATATGATACTCCTGTTAATAAAGCATATACAGAGGGGATATATGAAGAAATAATAAACTTTATGAAGGCGTTTTATTCAAATTCAATAAAAGATAATATACATGTAAAAAAAGTAATTATGACTGGAGTTCTTAGAGTAGCAAAAGAGAGTATTTTCTCAGGGTTAAATAATTTAAGTGTATATACAATTAGAGATAAAGGGTATGAAAGTTGTTTTGGATTTACTAAAGGAGAAGTAGAAGAGATACTTAATTATTTTAGTATAGATAGAAATATAAAATCATTAGAGGATTATTATGATGGTTATAAGTTTGGAGATACTGAAATATATAATCCATGGTCAATAATGAAGTATGTAGAAAATGCATCTAAATATAATGATTATATTGAAAAACCATATTGGATAAATACCAGTTCAAATGATATAGTTGTAGAACTGGTAAATATTAAACACAAGGATGGTATTGAAAAACTTATAAGTGGAGAAGAAGTAATAGATATTATTGATGAGAATATAGCATTTAGATATATTGCAGATGAGTCAACTTCTCCATGGAGTTTACTATATTTTAGTGGATATTTAAAAATATCTAATGAATATGATTATGGTCAAGTTGGTTTAGTAATTCCCAATAAGGAAGTTTTGCATTTTTTTAAGAATGAAATAATCAAATGGTTTAATATTGATATGAAAATTGAAGAATATATTCCTATCGTTTTAAGTTTAATAAAAGGAGATACAGAATCATTTAAGAAAGGATTTAAAGAAATATTAGCTGGAGTATTTAGTTATTTTGATTTAAAAGGCGATGAAAGTGAACAATATTATCATGTGTTTACGATTGGTATTATGGCTTTACTTTCAGATAATTATATAATTAAGTCAAATAGAGAAGCTGGAGATGGAAGGGCAGACCTACTTATAATACCTAAAGATGTATCTAAATTAGGAATTATAATGGAATTTAAAAAATCTGATAAAGAAGAATTCTTATTAAAAGATGCCAAAATCGCACTAAAACAGATAAATGATAAAAAATATGATAATGAATTATTAGCATTAGGAATAAATAATATATTAAAAGTAGGAATTTCTTTTTATAATAAAGAATGTGAAATGATTTTTGAACAATAACAAAAAAAAAGAAGTACTTAATTATTAAAATTAAGTACTTCTTTTTTTTGTTTTGAATAAAAATACAGTAGTGATTTTTGTGTTTAAATATATATAGAATTAAGCAATTTAATTATAACATTAAATAAGTAAGATTCCAATATTTTATATAAACAATAAAAATGTGATATAATTATTATAAATAAAAATACTTTGTTTGTATAAATAATAATTTACAAAAAGGATGGTTATATGCTTAGAAAAGAAATAGATTTAGATTGGATAAGAAAATATCCAGGGGATTTAAAAAATGCAAAAAAACAAACCTATGGAATGTGTATAGAAGCAGTGAGAAGGAATGGTCTGTATTTTATGGATATAAGATGGGGTGAAGTAAATTTATCATATGAAGAAATAAATAATATATGTGTGGAGGCAGTGAAAGAAAATTGCTTAATGCTGAGAGTTATTGATAAAGTAGTAAAATTCTATAGGTGTCCTAAAAACACTTTTGAGATATGTATAGAAGTAATAAAAGAGGCTCCAGAAATTTTTAAAGAAATGCCATTTGATGAGATTAATTTAACGCAAAAAGAAATTAAGGCTATTTACTTGGAATATCTAAAAAAAACTGAATGTGATTTAAGTATTGTAGAAGATCAGGCTATAATGTACTTAGAAATAGTAAAGTTAAATGGTCGTTTTTTAAAATATATAAAAAATCAAACAGAAGGAATTTGTCTTGAAGCGGTGAAAAATTATGGACCAGCTTTGAAGTATGTAAGATGGAATAAACTTTCAAATAATAGAAACGAAAAATTATATGAATGTTCCAGTAATCGAGTTAAATATTTTCATGCAAAGTTAAATAAGATAAAAAATAAATTTTCAAGTAAAGAAAATGAGAGAATTTGTCTTGAAGCAGTAAGACAAAATGCCTTAGCTCTTAAGTATGTAAATAAACAAACAGAACCAATTTGTATGGAAGCTCTAAAGCAGAATAAACATGCAATAATGTTTATAAAAGATAAAAATAAATGTTTAAAAGAATTTAATATCAGATACTTAGAAAAACAAGGAGATACAAGAGAAGTAATAGCTATTAAGGAAAATAATAAGTGGTTATTTACCATAGCTTGCCAAAGAGATATTACAAAGGAAGAATTTGTAGATAGAATATACAACACTAATGGTGGATTTGACTTGAAATTAAGAATAAATGTTCATAGGCAAAGATATCTTAATTTTTTAAAAGATTTTTATTAAATGTAAACTGATTTTATTAAATATAAATTTATATATTTAAATAATTATAAATTTTATAAAATAATTATAAATATAAAAATAAAATTAATAAAAATAAATTATAAATAATTATCTAAATTAATATATAATCTTTTTTATTTTGGATAGATAATAAAATTATAAAAAATAGAAAGGCTTACTATAGTTACAGTATAAGATAGAGTTTTTATAAAAAATAAATACTGGGAATGACTTAGAAGAGTTTGATATTAAATATTTAAAAAAACAAGGTAAAGTAAGAGAAGTAATAGCAATAAAAGAAAATGAAGAGTGGTTATTTACAGTAGGTTGTCAATTTAAAATGACCAAAGAAAAATTCATATATAGAATCCATACAGATAATGGTGGATTTAACTTGAGATTAGGTATTAATGTTCATAGAAAAGTATATCTTAATTTTTTAGAACAATTTGATTAATATAAAAGCTATCTATTGATTTAGATAGCTTTTATTATTGTTTATAAATAAAAAACTATGTATGTAAAAATAGAGTTTTTAAATATGTATTAAGTAAATAACAAAAGAAAGATACTTATTGTAAATTAATTAAAACAATAATGTATATGGGAGAGTGTGATATTTTAAAGATACCTGATTTATTAATAATTTATATAAGGAATATATATTATGATATATAAATTATTAAATGAGGTGTGTGTTATGAACCAAGTGGATATAGATTTAAAAAAAATTAAGCAAGTTCCAGGATATTTAAGTCACATAGAAAATCAGACAGATGAAATGTGTATAGAAGCAGTTAAAAGATATGGAATTGCACTTAAATATGTAAAAAAGCAAACAAAAGAAATATGCTTAGAAGCAATAAAACAAAATCCTTCAGCACTTAGATTTGTAGAAGATAAAACGGATGAGATATATCTTGAGGCAGTAAAACAAAATGGTAGAGCCTTAATATATGTAAAAAAGCAAACAGTAGAAATATGCTTAGAGGCAGTAAAACAAAACGGATTAGCACTTGAGTATGTAAATTGGGCAAAATTCTCAAAAGAACAGCTTAATGAAATATATGTAGAAGCAGTCAAACAATGTGGAGGTGCCCTTAAATATGTGAAAGAACAAACTCCAGAAATATGCAAAGAAGCAGTCAAACAGAATGGACAAGCACTTAAGTATATAAAGGGGGACGGATTTTCAAAAGAACAGCTTAATGAAATATGTTTAATCGCAGTTAATCAAAACGGATTGTCTCTTATTTATATAAATTGGACTGAATTAGAAGGTAAATTCTCAAAAGAACAGCTTAATGAAATATGCATAGAGGCAGTAAGGCAAAATGGTAGAGCTTTAGAGTACGTGAGAGAACAGACTGAAGAAATCTGTATAGAGGCAGTAAAAAAAGATGTATCAGCTTTTTATTATGTAGAAAATCAAACAGAGAAAATTTGTTTGATTGTAGTAAGTCAAGATGGGACTTTATTAAGAATGGTAAAAAGACAAACAAAGAAAATTTGTTTAGAAGCTATTAAGAATAAAGCTTGGTCTTTAGAATATGTAGAAAATCAAACAGAGGAGATGTGTTTAATGGCAGTAAGACAAAATGGGACTTTATTAAGAATGGTAAAAAGACAAACAAAGAAAATATGCTTAGAAGCTATTAAAAACAAAGCTTGGTCTTTAGAATATGTAAAAAAGCAGACAGAGAAGATATGTTTAATGGCAGTAAGTCAAGATGGGACTTTGCTGAAATATGTAAGAAAACAAACCTCTAAGATATGTAAATGTGCGTTAATGCAGGATAGAGGAGCAATTATATACATAAAAAATAAAAAATATTTAAAAGAATTTGATATTAAATATTAAATTAGAGATAAGCTTAATTTATTAAGTTCGGTTGTTTATATAAAATATAAATGTTCTTATTATAAAAAATTAAAAATAAACTTTAAATCAAATAATAAAAAAGAAGACATAGAATTGATAAAAGAATATAAATTAAATGAAATTGTCTCGTCTGATAAATTATTTATGAATGAAGATTCAAAGTTTTTAGGTTATAGTCTTAAATTAAATGTAGCTAATTCAATTGTTTTTAATATTAATTTTGAAATGACAAAAGAATTACAGTTAGAACATGAATTATTGCATAAAAAAAGGGCTATAGGATTGAGGTTAGTACAAAGTAATAAGGATGAATCAGTAGTAGATGTAGGAAACGAAGCTCTTACAATATAAAATTAAAAAAGATAGGATGATTTTTAATAACAAAAAATAGCTGTCTATTAATTTAGTAAGTTATTTTTATTTATAAAAAATAAAATATTAGAACAGAAATATACAAAATATTAAAAAAATATTGAATATAAAGAATATTTATGATATTGTATATAGTATACAAAATACTTAGAAATAAAAAAGGAGATAATATTATGGGACAGTATGAAATAGATTTAGGAAGAGTAAAAAGTTATCCTTATTATTTAAAAAAAATTAAAAATCAAACTTATGAAATGTGTATGGTAGCAGTTGAAAAATGGGGTTTAGCAATACAGTTTGTTGTATGGGATGACCTTAATTTGTCTAAAGAGAAACTTAATAAACTATGTCTTAAAGCAGTAAAGAAAGATGGGTATGCACTTGAGTATCTAAATTGGGATGAATTAACTAATAAATTATCTGAAAAGCAGATTGAAAAAATATGTATAGAAGCAGTAAGAAAAAATCCATGGGCTTTAAGATATGTAAAGTTTGAATATTTATCAAAAGAGCAAACAGAAGAAATGTGTTTAATTGCAGTAAAACAAAATGGGGGAGTTTTAAAATATGTGAATGAACAGACTGAAGAAATATGTTTAGAAGCAGTAAAACAAGCTGGATATGCACTTAAGTATGTAAATAATCAAACAGATGAGATATGTAGAGAAGCTTTAAAACAGGATAGATTTGCAATTAAGTTTATAGATATGAAAGAAAAATATTTAAAAGAATTTAATATAAAATATTTAGAACCTCAAGGAGATATAAGCGAAGTAATAGCTATAAATAAAAATGATCAGTGGCTATTTGCTATAGACTATGAAATAGATATGATTAGGAAAGATTTTATAGATTATATTCATTCTATTATTAATGATTTGAATTTAGAAAAAGGTATAGATGCTTATAATCAGGTATATTTTGATTTTTTAGAACAACTTAACTAATAAAAGAAGCTATCTATTAACTTAGGTAGCTTTTTCTTTATTAAGTCTAAAGGATAGTGATCTCATTTTAACTAAAGTTGAAAGATTTTTATACTGCTTATATTATATAGACAAATCTAAAGAAATCAACTTATATAATTTTATAAAAATAGTGATACAAAACTATATTAAATAAAAAAGTTTTATTAAATATAAGTTGAAAAGAGGTCGTATAAAATGAAAAAGAGAGACATCTATTTAGAGGTTGTTAAACATTGTGGTTATAACTTAAAGTATATAGAGAACCAGGACTATGAAATGTGTTTAAGATCAGTTGAGAATTATGGTACTGCATTAAGATATGTAAAGTGGCAGGAGTTAAATTTAAATAAGAGACAAATATATAACTTGTATTTAAAAGCAGTAAAACAAAATGGCAAAGCACTTAAGTATATAGATGAACAAACCGAAGAATTATGTTTAATAGCAGTCAAGCAAGATGGTAATGCACTTAAACATGTAAAGATAGATAAATTCTCAAAAGATCAAATGTATAAGATTTGTATTGAAGCAGTTAAACAGAATGGACGTTCTTTAATATATGTAGACAAACAACTTGATGAAATTTGTATAGAAGCAGTAAAACAAAATGGATTAGCACTTGAATATGTAAAGAATAAAACGTATGAAGTATGTTTACTTGCAGTAAAACAAACAGGATGGGCCTTAACTTTTATAAAAGAGCAAACATATGAACTTTGCATAGAAGCTATAAGACAGGATAGTAGAGCTCTTATGTTTGTAAAGTGGGAAGAATTAAATAATAAATTATCTAAAAAACAGACTGAAGAAATATGTATTGAAGCTTTAAAGCAAGATATAGATGCTTTGGAATATATAGATTTAGATGAATTAAAAGAAATATATTCAAAAGAAGAGCTAAATGAAATGTATACAGAAGCACCAAAAAGAGTTAAGCGTGCTATTAAGTTTTTAAGAAATAAAAAGAAATAGTATTAGATATAAAAGAGTCTTCTAAATTAGCAGAAGGCTTTTTTATTATATTAAATATTTATGATTAAGTAAAATTAGTTTAATATATTTTATATAAACAATTAATATTGTATATTTATTATAACAAGTAGTGAAAAAATGAGAAAATAAGTATACTTATTATAGATAAGATGTTTTATAAAAATAATTTTAGAAGGGGTCAGACAAATGAATCAATATAAAGGAGAAAAGAGGGCTATGTTAAAAGAAAGCTTAAAAAATATAAATAAACAAATAAGTTATTTAACTAATACCAAAAGACAAAATTATAAAATGTGTGTAGAGAAAGTTGAAAAGAATGGATTAATGATTCAATTTTTTAAGTGGGATAAACTTAATTTAACTCAAGAGCAAATCGAAGAAATTTGTTTAGTTGCAGTAAAAGAAGATGGCAGAGCATTAGAGTATATAAATAATCCAACAAAAGACATGTGCATAGAGGCAATAAAGGAAAATGCCTTATCCCTTAAATATATAGATAAGCAAACTATAGACCTTTGTACAATGGCAGTAAAACGAAATGGATTAGCTTTAGAATATGTAAAGTGGAATGAATTAAAGGACAATCTATCAAAGGAGCAAATTGAAAATATTTGCTTAATAGCTGTAAGACAAGTTCCAAACGCTTTAATATTTGTAAATAAAAAAGAACTTAATCTTTCAGATGAACAAATGAGGGATATTTATATAGAAGCTGTTAAACAAAATGGATATGTTCTCCAAGACATAGAAGAACAAACAGAAGAAATATGTTTAATCGCAGTTAGGCAAAATGGCTTTGCTTTGTGTTATGTGAAAGAACAAACTCCAGAAATATGCCTTGAAGCTGTAAGAAATAATGGATGGTCTCTACAAAACGTTGGAGAACAAACAGCAGAAATATGTTTTGAAGCAGTAAGACAATGCTCAAAATCTTTAATATTTGTACACAATCAAACTCCAGAGATTTGTTTAGAAGCTATAAGAAGAAATGGATTAGTTTTAGAATTTATATTTAATCAATACGAAAAAATCTGTGTGGAAGCCGTTAAACAAAATGGTATGGCTTTATACTATGTAAAAAAACAGACTCCAGAGATTTGTCTTGAAGCAGTAACTCAAAATGGCTTAGCTTTACAGTATGTGAGAGAACAGCTCGATGAAATATGTTTAAGAGCTATAAAACAAGATGGAATGGCTATTAAATATGTGAGAGAGCAAACAGAAGAAATGTGTATGGAGGCAGTTAAATTTTACTGGAGAACTTTACAGTATGTGAAAGAGCAGACAGAAGCAATTTGTTTGGAAGCATTAAAGCAAGATAAATATGCAATTGAATATGTTAAAGACAAAGAAAAATATGAAACTATGTTTGGAGTTAGATATTTAAAAGGTAAAGGTAAAGTAAGAGATGTAATAGCAGTTAAAAGATATAGTACATGGTTATTTACAATAGGGTGTCGTTATGAGATAACTAAAAAAGAGTTTATAGAGAATATTTATAATGACAATGGCGGATTTGACTTAGAAAAAGGAATAAATGTTCATAGACAAACTTATCTTAATTTCTTAGAACAATTTAATTAAAAAACTTTAATATAGAAGAGCTATCTATTAATTTAGATGGCTCTTTATCCAAGGCAGGCGAAATACTCCATCCTCAACGTAAGTAGGGTGGAGATGTAAGTCTGAAATATGCTAATATAAACTAAAGGAGGTGAAGAAATGATACAGATGAAAGCTTTTAAGTTTAGAATATATCCAAATCAAACTCAAAAAGAAATAATAGAAAAATCTTTTGGATGTTCGAGGTTTGTGTATAATCACATGTTAGCACTTCAAAAAGAAAAATATGAAAATGAAAGTGAGTCATATTCAAAGTATGATTTAATTAAAAAACTTCCATCGCTTAAAAAAGAATATGAATGGCGCTAATCAAAGGAAAGATTACCTACATCAGATATCAACTAAACTAATTAGAGAAAACCAAATAATTTGTTTAGAAGATTTGAAAGTGAGTAATATGATTAAGAATCATAAATTAGCAAGTGCAATACAGGGATATAAATGCCAGTATAAATATACTAAAAGAAGGATTAAGATTAGTGGGGATGGAACAGCCCTTAGAGCCTATGAATGCTTAGTGCAAAAGTACTATCGAATAGGAATCTCCACCTTCAAATATTACCAAAGGTAGTTAAGGTGGAGTAGTTCAAAGTAGTTTACTTAAATTTAAATAAATTTGAAAATGGGTATATAAAAACAAAAAGCCACTCCCGCACAAAGAGTAACTTTTTGTCCCAACATTGATTATATTTTTTATTTATTATAGCACAAACTTAAGAAGATAGAAAGCCATTAATTTAAAATATATGTATTTTTATCTAAACTAACATATAAAAATAATATGTAATATAAATATCAATTAGTTTGATGTAAATTGAGTATGATATTAAACAGAACAATATAAAATAAAGTGCAAAAAATTAAAATATCAATAAAATCAGTATAGTTATTATAAATAATATGAAAAAATAGTATGTTATCATACAAAATATGTGTTGAAGCAGTAAAGAATAATGGATTGGCTTTAGAGTTTATAAAAAAACAAACCCCAGAGAGATGTCTTGAAGCAGTAAGAAAAAATGGGCTTATTGTTCGTTTTGTAACAGAGCAGACAGACATAGTTTGTAAAGAATCCCTAAAACAGAATAGAGGTTCAATTAAGTATATAAAAGACAAGGATAGATATTTAGATGAGTTTGGGGTTGGATACTTAGAAGCTCAGGGTAATACAAGAGAAGTATTTGTTATCAAGAAAAATGGTCAGTGGTTATTTACTATAGGATGTCAAAACAATATTACTAAAGAAGAATTCATATATAGAATTTATAATACAGATGGAGGTTTTGATTTAGAGAAAGGAGTTAATGTCCATAGGAAAATATATCTTGATTTCTTAAAACAATTTTAACAACATAAAGAGAGATATCTAAATTAATAGATATCTCTCTTTTCTTCTACTCGTGGCAAGAGTAAAAGTGGCTGGGAATTTGATTTTTAAATCAAATTCCATAAATTTAAAAAATAACTTTCAGTTATAGAACTTCACTCTACCGCAAAATAGATTGTAGTTCTTCTTGCTTTTATTATACCACAAACCTAAAAAAATAAGATATCTTAAATGAAAATTTATTATATTTAGAATATGGAGATATATTAATATGAAAAAATATTGAGAATAGATATATAAATGAAAAAATAGAATTAGTGGAAATAAAAAAGATTTCTATGGAATTTGTTATATATACAAAAAATAAATCTATGAAATGTGTATAGAAGTAGTGGCACAAGATAGTTTGTTGATTGAATTAATACTTAGCACTACACTTAGAGGTAACATTTAATTAGTTTTTAAAATCTATTAAGTATTGTGATAGTATGTATTATAGAGAGAGAAATATTGAGGAGGAATTTATAAATGAATGTATGTATATACTCAAAAAAATCTGAGCCAGAAGCAAACTTTAAAAAACAAGAACATATATTCCCAGCTTCATTAGGTGGGAAAAGTACGTTACCAAAAGGATATGTAAGTGATGAAATAAATGAAAAATTTTCTAAGGAGTTAGAATTAGATTTTACAAGAGAGGGTTTTTTAGCTATATTAAGACAATTTATAGGTCCTGGTTCAAGAGGAAATATTAATAATCCTAAAAAGGCTACTCAGTCTAAAGTACACCTTATTTTGGATGAAGATGATAATAATGCATTAGGATATATTGTTAAAGGAGTACCAAAATACATAAAACAAATTATATTTAATTTAGAATATGGAGCTTTATCTAATTCCACTAAATTATTTTTGCCAAAAGCCGAAAATGAAATGGAAGAATTAGAAAAATTCCTTCAAGCAGATTATAGTAATACAACAGTTATAAAAGATAGTTACATTCCTAAAAATAAAATAATGCTTGGATTCAAAGAATATCAAGAAAAAGGTAGAGGCTCTATTAAGCAAAAATGGTTTATAGGGCACAATCCAGAGGTAACAATAAACGATGAATTAAAAGATAAAATGGAAATTCTTATTAAAAAACTTTATGAAAATTCTATAGGGAAGGAAGATGATTCAATTGTAGAATCGCAACATGTGAAATCATATCAAAGTATAAGATTTGATATAGAAAAATTTTATAGAACATGTGCTAAGATAGCTTTTAATTATGTCGCTTCTGTTGTTGGACAAGAAATAGTATTAGGTGAAGAATTTGATGATATTAGAAATTATATTGTAAATGGTGGTAATGGAGATTTTGTTGAAGATGTAAATGCTATTGTAGATCCAAAGGCAAAACAAAGAACCAATTATTTAGGTGTTAAACATGCAATAATAGCTTTTTCCGTAGAAAATGAGATAATAGTTTTTTTGTCTTTTTATGGTGAATTCGATTTTATTGTTCGAATACCATATAAAATTGACATATGTAAATTGCGTGAAGTATTAAATAAACAAGTTATTGTTATTAATTGGGAAAATAGATGCGAAGAGAAGATACCTACAAAGAAAGAGCTCTTAGACCAAAAGTTTGAAGAACTATTAAAAGAAGAGGTCTAAACCAATAGACTTCTTCTTAATAAAAAACATTTTACTTTGGTAATAATATTATGTTGCTATTTGTATTGTCGGAAATATAGGTATTGTTAGTTTCTATTATTGATTTATTGTTGGTTTCTATAAGTATTTCTTGTTTTTTAGTATTTATATTATAGCAATAGAGACCTTTTAAATAATTTAAAATATTCATGCATGTATTCTCTTTTATCTCATAGTATTTAAGAAACGCAGAAAAGTGTATGGCATCTCTAAAAGTACTTGTTTTTTTACAGGGATCAGAACAATTTAAATTAAGCAAAATATCACTCATTAAATGAAAAGCAGAGTTATATAGTGAACCAAAATCAAATGTGAATGGGATTTTACAATGTATAAAACTGTTTTTACCAGAATTATTTTTTTTGTATATCAAGATAGTATCTATTGTAAAGTTTCTCTGCTGGGTCGAATGAAATTCCAATAGATAGACCATTATAGCATTTCATTTGATTTGTATTCCATTTAACTGTTGTGGCATACCAAGTACTACTATTCTCTTTTTTTACAAATAAATCCGTTTTCCATATGCCACTTATATTGTTAGGGAGGTTTTGTCTATGTTTTTTCAGATGAAATGAATTATATACACAATCAATATGATTTTTAAAATTATATTGGTTATTTAGACTCCAAATAGTATTCTCATTACTAAGAAGAGTTTTTATATAATCTACAGATAAATCTGTTCTTTCTCCTGCCCATAAAATAGCATCTATATTATCAAAGGTATTCTCAAAAGAAAGTAAGTTTATTGCCTCATTAATTAAACCTTGTATGTAAAAATTTTTATTTTTTATTGAATTAAAGATATAATATTCCCAACAGATACCTTTCATTCCACTATTTTTATGAAAATAGGATTCATAGATCAAACTCAATTGTGCCAAAGTAACATCTTCTTTGCGCCTACAATTTAGATGTATTAAATGTTTATTTGTGATTTTAGAAAAATAGACTTCTAAAATACATATAGTTGAGATAAGTACTTTATTTTGATAATCATAATAAGATATTATTTCCCCATGGTTTTCTGTCACTAAACTGTTCATATTAATTTCACCTTTCTTATATTTTTATATGTACATTATATAATTTATCAATTGGTTGTTAAAGATATATATAAGATTTCCAATATAGATAGTAGATAATTACTATTTAGTATGGTAAGTTCAAATTATAATTATATTGATATATGTGTATATCAATTATATATATTTAGTTTTATTTTATTTGTTTATGATAAATTTTAAAAGGTTTTATTTTGAACTGAAGAAAGATAGGAAAAGTAAAAGTGATATAATAATTTTAAGGAATATTAAGGGGAGAAACGAAAATGAAAATGTATGAATATGACTTAGAGAGAGTAAAAAGAGATCCAATGAGTTTGAGAAAAGTTGAAAACCAAAATTATGAAATATGTAAAGAATCTTTAAGTAGAAGTGGATTAGCTCTTGAATTTGTTAAATGGGATGAGTGTAATTTTACAAATGAACAGATACGCAATTTATATATTATTGCTGTAAAAGAGAATGGAGAAGCTTTAAAGTTTGTAAAAGAACAAACAGAAGAGATTTGTATTGAAGCAGTCAAACAAAATGGATATGCAATTGGATTTGTAGATAACCAAACTGAGAAACTATGTATAGAAGCAATTAAACAAAGAGTAGAGGTTTTTAGTCATATTAAACTAAGAAATCGTACAGAGAAAGTTTGGATGGAAGTAGTAAGAAAAGATGGACAATATTTAAATCATGTTGAAAAACAAACAGAAGAGATATGTTTAATAGCAGTAAGAGAGAACGGATTTGCATTAGGGTTTGTAAAAAATAAAACATTTAGACTATGTATAGAAGCAGTTAGACAAAATCCAATGGCTATAAGTAGGATTGCTTATATTAATCTGACAAAAGAACAACTTACAGAGATTTATATAGAATATATAAAAGGTATAAAAAATAATATAAAAGAAGACTTGAAATACATAAAAAAATATCCAAAATCAGTATATTTAGAGTTGATAAAAATTAATTATTATTTTTTAAGTTATATTGAAGAACAAACAGAAGAGATGTGTCTAATGGCAGTAAGACAAAATGGATGGTCACTGCAATATGTAAAGAATCAAACAGAAAAAATTTGTAAAGAAGCAGTAAGACAAAATGGTAGGGCTTTATTTTTTGTAGAAAACCAAACTGAAGAAATATGCTTAATAGCATTAAAACAAGATATAGAATCTTTTGAATTTGTAGAAGACCAAACAGAAGAGATGTGTCTAATGGCAGTAAGACAAAATGGCTTATTTCTTAAATATGTAAAAGAACAAACTACAGAAATATGTATGGAGGCAGTAAGACAAGATGGATTAGCTTTATTTTTTGTAGAAAACCAAACAGAAGAGATATGTATGGAAGCAGTTAAACAAAATGGATATGCTCTTGAAGATGTAAAAGAGCAAACAGAAGAAATATGTTTAAAAGCAGTTAAACAAAATGGAGGATCATTATTTTGGGTAATAGAGCAAACGGATAGAATCTGCATGGAAGCAGTTAAAAATGATGAAAAAGTACTTAGATATGTGAGATCACAAACAGAAAATATGTGCTTAAATGCAGTAAAAAAAGAATGGTTAGCCTTAAAGTATGTTAAAGTACAAACAGATGAGATATGTATAGAAGCTCTAAAGCAAGATAAACATGCAATTAAATATATAAAAGATAAGGATAAATATTTAGAAGAATTTAATATTAAATATTTAAAAGAACAAGAAAATACAAAAGAAGTAATAGCTATAAAAGAAAATGGAAAGTGGTTGTTTACTATAGAATGTGAAGAAGATCTTACTAAGAAAGAGTTTGTAGATTATATTTGCTATGATTATATTTGTCCTGAATATATGTGTTGTGAACATATCTCTTATGATGAAGGATTTAATTTAGATGAGGCTATAAATACTCATAAGCAGGTATATTTTGATTTCTTAAAGCAATTTGAATAAAAAAGATATATGTTAATTCAGATATCTACACAGAATATTAATGTTTAATTCAGTAATTTTAAATACATAGAAAGTTTAAATTAATTAATTTAAACTTTCTATCTCAACTAATACTTAAAAATATTAAATTTATATTACTTAATTTGGAATAAGTTGATTATATAACTATATAAACATATTTGCAATATTTTATATAAACAATAAAAATGATATAATTATTATAATTTAAATTAAAAATAATATAATATAATAAAAAATAGTATTGTAAAAATATAATCGAAAAGAGGAAAGATTAAATGAAATGTATAGATTTAGATTGGGTGAAAAAACATCCATGGGATTTGATAAATGCAGAAGAACAAAGTTATGAGATGTGTATTAATGCTATAGGGGAAAATGGATATTTGCTTAAAGATGTAAGATGGGATGAACTTAATCTAACTGATGAGCAGATATATAACTTATGTATAGAGGCAGTAAAAGAAAATGGGAGGGCTTTAAAGTATGTGATAAAACAGACTCCCGAAATATGTATGGAGGCTATAAGGCAATGTGGAGAAGCTTTACAGTATGTAAACAATCAGCTTAATGAAATGTGCCTAATGGCAGTAAAACAACATGGAGATTATATATTTTATGTAAAAGATCAAACAGAGGAACTTTGCTTAATTGCTTTAAAGAAAAACGGATTAACTCTTGAGTATATAAAAAATCAAACAGAAGAACTATGTCTTGAAGCAGTAAAACAAAATGGATATGCTCTTAGGTTCGTAAAAATACAAACACCAGAAATATGTATTAATGCTGTAGGGGAAAATGGTTTATCTCTTAGATTTGTAAAGTGGGATGAACTTAATTTAACTAAAGAACAGATATATAACTTATGTATAGAAGCAGTAAGACAAAATGGATATGCTATTAAGTATATAAAGTGGAATAAATTAAAAGGCAAATTCTCAAAAGAACAAAAAGATGAAATATGTATTGAAGCAATAAAAAAAGATGTCTTATTGCTTAATAGTTTAGAGGATAAAACAGAAGCAATATGTATTGAAGCAGTTAAAAAGGATATATTAGCTCTTAAATATATTGAAAATCAGTTCGATGAAGTATGTAGAGAAGCTCTAAAACGAGACAAAACCGCAATTAAATATATAAAAAATAAGGATAAATATTTAAAAGAGTTTGATATTAGATATTTAAAAAACCAAGAAAATATAAAAGAAGTAATAGCTATCAAGGAAAATAATAAGTGGTTATTTTCTATAGGGCATGAAAATAATATTACTAAGGATGAGTTTATTTATAGAATTTATAATGAAGGAAGAGGTTTCGATTTAAGATTAGGTATAAATACTCATAGAAAGGTATATGTTGATTTTTTAGAACAACTTAACTAATAAAAGGGGCTATCTATTAATTTAGATAGCTTCTTTTATTTTATATAAACAATAAAAATGATATAATATATTATATAAAATTAAAAAAGATGGGGATATTATAAAAAATATATATAATAAAGAATATAGAGTTTATTTTAAAAAGATTCATAGAGACTGGAGATATTTATCACTTACAAGTGAATTAATATTCTACTAAATATTAAAAAATATAAATTTATATTTTTTAATAATTATAAATTCATAGAAATAATTTAAAATAATTAGTAATGATTAGAAATAATTAGAAATATTTAAAAATAGTTTTAAATATTTAAAAAAATAAATTATAAATAATTATAATATAAAAAGCTATTTAAATTAATAAATAGCTTTTTATATGCAGTTTAAATACACGTAGTGTTAATTAAGGTTTAACAGCAATGAATGAGCTAAGAAACTTAATTAAATAGTGGTTTGAATACACATACTGCTAAGGTTTAATTGATGTAAGTAAGTCATTTATTAATTTTAGAAATGCTTAAAATATAGTAAATTCAATTAGGATAAACGGTTATATCCCAACTAACAGTTAAAAATAAGAATGTAGACATTCCAAATGATGCATCAATTATCTTGGAATAATTTAATTATAGCACTATATAAATTGATTTATAATATTTTATATAAACGATAAAAATAATGTATTTATTATAAATATAATTAAAAGTAATATAATAAATAAAAAATAGTGTTATAAAAATAAAATTAAAAAGGTGGAAGAATAAATGAATAGTAGAGAATTAAATTTAAAAAAAGTTGAAAAACAAAATTATGAAACATGTAAGAAGGCTTTAAATAGAAATGGATTAATGCTTGAATTTATAAAATGGGATGAGTACAATTTTACAAAGGAACAAATGTATAATTTATATCTTATTGCTTTAGAAAATAATGAAAATGCTCTTAAGTATGTAAATTGGGATGAATTAGAAGGGGGCTTCTCAAAAGCACAAATAGAAGAACTTTGTTTGATAGCAGTAATGGAAGATGGATTAACTTTAGAATATGTAACAGAGCAAACTCCTAAGATATGTATAGAAGCTCTAAAACAAAATAAATATGCGATTAAATATGTTAAAGATAAAGAAAAATATGAGAAAATGTTTGACCTTAAATATTTGGAATCTCAAGGAGATGCAAGTGAAGTGTTTGCAATAAAAGAAAATGGAGAGTGGTTATTTACTATAAGTTATAAAGAAGATCTTACTAAGAAAGAGTTTGTAGATTATATTTATAATACAGGTGGTGGATTTGATTTGAGATTAGGAGTAAATATTTATAAACAAATATATTTTGATTTTTTAGGACAATTTGAATAATATAAAAAGAGCTATCTATTAATTTAAGATAGTTCTTTTACTCTTCTACTGTGGTTTTTTCTGGTGCTATCTTACTTAAGCTAAATTATTCATCTATTTATCTTTATAATGTATGTTATTATAATTGTCTTTCTAATTTAAAGTATTCAGATTCAAATTATCATATATTAGGAATCAGTATATCTGCAAAAAAATAAGAAAGCCACCCTGGGCGGAGTGACCTTCTTTACCACCCAAACACCTAAGAGTGGTTTCAAAAAATAAATTGATTTATTAATTCTATTATATCACAAATTTAATTTAAGTACACCTGTAGTTTGATAAAAAATTTAAATTAATATATCTCTTTTTTCTATATTATATATATTAAAACAGTAAAAAACTACCCTTGCAAGGGTAGTTTTTCTGCACTCAAAGTTGGAGCTAAGAGTGGTTGGGAACTTTATTTTAAAATCAAATTCCATAGATTTAAATAATTACTAATTGTTTAAATTACGAACTCTACTCTTGTTTGAAATAGATTGTAGTTCTTCTTGCTTTTATTATACCACAAATATAAAAATTTAAATACACAAAATGTTAAGGTTTAATTATATAAAAGTTCTATATTTTTGACAAGTGGAGTGGTTCAAATACACAAAGTGTTAAGGTTTAATTTAATTATTGCATCAAAAAAACTAAATAGCAAAAAAAGACTAATTTAAATACACAAAGTGCTAAGGTTAAAATAATTCATTCCTTAAATTAAGAAATGTTCACAAGATAGTAGTTTTAACTAATATAAGCTTTTTTATCCTAATCTATAGTTAAAAATAGAAAGTAGGTATTATATTAATAATCTTGGGATAATTTGATTATATCACTAAGTAAGTACACTTACAATATTTTATATAATCAATAAAAATAATATAATTATTATAAATAAAATTGAAAAATAATATAACAAATAAGATATATAGTATTATAAAAATAAATATAAGGATGGATATGTAAATGAGAGAAGTAAGTTTAAAAGAGATAAAAAGATTACCATGGGAATTTGAATATGCAAAAAACCAAACTTATGAAATGTGTGTAGAGGCAATAAAACGACAAGGGTTGTTACTTAAATATGCAAAATTAAATGAACTAAATTTAACTAAGGAACAGATATATAATTTATATCTTATTGCAGTTAAGCAAAATGGAGAAGCACTTAAGTATATAGAGGAACAAACCGAAGAATTATGTTTAATAGCAGTCAAGCAAGATGGTAATGCACTTAAACATGTAAAGATAGATAGATTATCAAAAGAGCAAGTAAATAAAATACATTTTGAAGCAGTAAGTAACTTTGGTGGAGCATTAGAATATATAGAAAATCAAACTCCTGAACTTTGTTTAATAGCAATTAAAAATTATGGAAATTCCTTAAAGTATGTAAATTGGAATATATTATCAGAAGAACAAGCCTATAAATTATATATAGAAGCAGTAAAGGAAAATGGATTAGCTTTGTATCATGTAAAAAATCAAACTCTTGAAATATGCACAGAAGCAGTTAAGCGAGATGGGATAGCTTTAATGAGTGTAAAGTGGGGAGAATTCTTAAAAGAACAAAGTTATGCAATCTGTATAGAAGCAGTTAAACGAGATGGAATGGCTTTAAATTTTGTAAAATGGGATGAATTCTCAAAAGAACAAACATATGAATTATGTTTAATAGCAGTAAGAGGGAATGGATTTGCCCTTCAATTTGTAAAAGAACAAACAGAAGAGTTGTGTCTTGAGGCAGTTAGGCAAGATGGAATGGCACTTCGATATGTAGATAAACAAACACCAGCACTTTGTATCGAAGCTATTAGACAAAATGGCTCAGCTCTTGAGTATATAGAGTGGCATATGTTATCAGAAGTACAAATAGATAAGATTTGTAGAGAAGCTCTAAAGCAAGATAGGCATTTAATTAGATATATAATAGATAAAGAAAAATATTTAGAAGAGTTTGATATTAAATATTTAAAAAAACAAGGTAGAGTAAGAGAAGTAATAGCCATTAAAGAAAATGGTAAATGGTTATTTACCATAGGTTGCCAATATAAAATTACCAAAGAGACTTTTATTGATAGAATCTATAATGAAGGTAGAGGATTTGATTTAGAGAAAGGTATTAATGTTCATAGACAAGTTTATGTTGATTTCTTAAAAGAGTTTGAATAGTAAAGAAGCTATCTATTAATTTAGATAGCTCTTTTTTATTACACATAGTGTTAAGGTTTAATAACTGTAAATAAGCTATTTATAAAATAAAAAAATGCTTACTATACATCAACTTCAATTCTTTTAAACTTTTTATACTATCAGATAATTAAAAAAGAGTGTAGACATTTCAAATCCTATATAATTAGCTTAACGATAAACTAATTATATAACTATAGAAACAAATTTATAATATTTTATATAAACAACAAAAATGGTATAATTATAATAAAAAATATTTAAGAAATATTATAAAGGGGATATATAAATGATTGAATTAAATTTAGACCTTAGAACTTATGAAACGTGTCTTAAAGTTGTAAAAAGTTCAGGTTGGTTAATACAAGAGATAAAGTTAGATGAACTTAATTTAAATAAAGAACAAATATATAATCTATATTTAAATGCACTTGGGAATTTTGGAAAAGGATTGAAATTTATAGAAGAACAAACTGAAGAATTATGTTTAATAGCAGTAAAAGAAAATGGGATGGCTCTTGAGTATGTAAAGAATAAAACTTCAAAAATATGTCTTGAAGCAGTAAAACAAAATTGGTGGGCAATTATATTTGTGGAAGACCAAAACAATGAAATATGTATTGAAGCTTTAAATCAAAATGTTAGGGCTCTAAAATACATGAATGACCAGTCTGAAGAAATATGCCTTGAAGCAGTGAAAAAGAATGGAAAGGCTCTTAAGTATGTAAATTGGGATAAATTCTCAAAGGAACAAGCTTATAAATTATGTTTAGAAGCAGTAAAACGAAGTGCAGAGGCTATTGAGTATGTAAAAGAAGATATTCTAAATATATGGTTAAAAGAACAGAATCTATAATGAAGATATGGGAATCTAACTTAAAGTTAGAAATAAATATTTATAGAGAAATATACTTTAGATTATTGAAAAATTTTATGGAATTTATTTAAATTATATAGAATAAAAAATTATATTTATAAATCAATATAAATAATTATAAATATTATAATAAAATTAATAAAAATAAATTATAAATAATTATAATGAAAAATATGTTTAAATTAATTGATATCTTATTTTTTTAACTTTATTTATAAAAAAATAGGAAAATTTACTATATCTATAGTGAGAAAATATAGTTTTATAGAAAATAAATTAAAAAGGGGAATATATAATGACTAAACAGGAGAGTGCTTTAATAGAACATCAGGAAATAGATTTAGAAGTAATAAATAGAAACCCTATTAATTTAAAATATGCTAAAGTTCAAACCTATGAAATGTGCCTTAAAGCTATAGAAAAAAATGGACTGTTACTTAAAGATGTAAGATGGGATGAAGGTAAAAAGAGATCCATCTGCAATTAGGTTTGTAAAAAGAAAAGGATTATCAGAGGATCAATTTGATAAAATATGTAAAACAGTTTTAAAACAGGATAAGCATTTAATTGAGTATATAAAAGATAAGAAAAAATATTTAGAAGAGTTTGATATTAAATATTTAGAAGAACAAAAAGGTGCTCAGGAAGTAATAGCAATAGAAGAAGATGGTCAGTGGCTATTTGATATAGGTTGCCAAGAAGATATAGACCTTGAAGAGTTTATATACAGAATTTATAATGAAAATGGTGGATTTGATCCAGAAGAAGGAATAAATGTCCATAGAGAAATATATCTTAATTTCTTGAAGGATTTTGATTAAATATAAAAAAAAGAACTATCTATTAATTTAGATAGTTTTTTTTGTTTATAAATGGAAGTTATTACTGACTATTATACACACTAAAAAGTAGTTGATACCTTGTTTGAAAACAGTTTATATCAAAATCAAAAGATGATATAATTAGAAATACAAAAAGAACTATATTATTGAGATATTATGCTTAGGGAAGATATATATATAGGCTGGATAAAAGAACATCCATGGGATTTAAAAGATGCACAAACTCAAACTTATGAAATGTACATAGAATCTATAAAAAAGATGGATTATTTCTTAAAGATATAAGGCTGGATGAACTGAATTTTAACAAGGAGTAGGTTAATAACTTATGTCCTATGGCAGTAAAAGAAAAAGGCTTAGCACTTGAGTATGTAAAGAATCAGACTGAAGAAATATGTAGAGAAGCATTAAGACAAAATAAACAAGCAATTATATATATTGAAGATTGGAAAATACCAAAAATAAACTAATAAGAAAACTTTCAAAGAAAATATGGAAGTTTGAAAGTAAAAAATATAAAAAAAAGGAGTAGCTACTCATCAAAACATTCAAAAGTAAGTAGACAAAACGAGCTTCTATAAAGAAGAAATTTTATCAATATGGATGTATTTGACCTTATTTTGAGTAGCAGACTGGTTAAATGACTCAATTAGAAATGGATTTAAAAAAAATTAAAAAAAATCCTCGAAATTTAAAAGATATTAAAGAACAGGCAATAGAGGTATGTATAGAGGCAGTAAGACGGAATGGATTAGTTCTTGAATACATAAAGTGGAATGAATTCTCAAAAGAACAACTTAATGAAATCTGTCTTAAAGCAGTCAAACAAAATGGAAACTCTCTTAAATATGTAAAATGGGATGAATTCTCAAAAGAACAATCTTATGATATCTGCATGGAAGCCGTTAAACAAAGACCTTCATCATTGCAATATGTAAATGAACAAACCCCTGAGATATGCATAGAGGCAGTAAGACAAAATGGATTGGTTCTTAAGTACATAAGGTGGGACGAATTAAAAGGCAAATTTTCAAAGAAACAGATTGATGAAATCTGTTTAGAGGCAGTAAGAGATGATGGATATGCACTTGAGTATGTGAAAGAGCAAACCAAAGAAATCTGTTTAGAAGCAGTTAGTAATAAAGGGAGAGCTTTTAAATTTGTGAGAGAACAGCTCGATGAAATCTGTCTTATCGCAGTAAAAAATGATTCATATTCTCTTAGATATGTAAAAAATCAAACACCAGAACTTTGTGTAATTGCTGTAAAAGAAAATGGATTAGCTATTAGGCAAGTGAAAGAGCAAACAGAAGAACTATGTTTAATAGCATTAAAGCAAAATCCAAGGGCACTTCAATTCATAAGAAAACAAACAAAAGAGATGTGTTTAAATGCAGTAAGACAAAGAGCTGAAGCTCTTTATTATATAAAGAAACAGACAGAAGAAATGTGTTTAATTGCAATCAACCAGGACCCACAAACACTTAAGTATGTAAAAAATAAGACTCTAAATATCTGTCTTGAGGCATTAAGAAGAGATGGTATGGTTTTAGAACATATTGAAAAACAAACAGAAGGAATGTGCCTAATAGCAGTAATGCAAAATGGATTAGCTCTTCAGTATGCGAAGGTGCAAACGGAAGAGATCTGTTTAGAAGCAGTGAGAGAAAATGGGTTAGCTTTAGAATTTGTATATAAACAAACATTGAAAATTTGTAAAGAAGCTGTAAAACAGAACAAGAATGCTATTGATTTTGTAGAAATTAGATTTTTGGAAATAGATATGAATTTATGATTAACTTTAAAATACATATATGAAAGATAAAAGGCCATTTTAAATAATTAAAGATGGTCTTTTATTTATTTTTAAATAGCAAATTCAAGAAATTTTAAGCCTTGGAAATTATAAAAATTAAAAACAATTACTATAATAGGACATATTACATAAATAAAAAAGTTTATTAAACAAAATAAAAAATAAAAAGGAAGTGTTTTTATGTTTGGGATTCATCCATTTAGATTTTTGTACATACTTTTGAGTGGTGAGTTTTTCTGGTCATGGTTCTTTATAGGAGTTATGTTGTTTGCAACGATAAGATTTTTATATCGTAGAGGGGTGTTCAACAAATACATAACTATGTTTAAAAAATTATATCAAAAGTTTTAATCAACTTTAAAAAGCTATCTATTAATTTAGATAGCCTTTTTTGTTATATATATAATATTAATGTTTTTTACTAATCTATGACTAAAAATAATAAATATATATACTTTAAACCTACTTAAAATATTTTATATAATCAATATAAATGATATAATATATTGTACAAAAAGAAAAATATAATTCATATATTATAGATAAAGTTGAAAAGGAGAAAGCCTTATGAGGATGGAATCAAATAATATAATAGAAAATTCATGGGATTTGAAAGATTTTAAAGAACAAACTTATGAAATATGTCTTAAGGCTATAGGACAAAATGGCTTGTTGCTTAAGGATATAAAATGGAATGAACTCAATTTAACAAAGGAACAGTTTTATGAATTATGTTTCAATGCAGTCATACAAAATGGATTAGCTCTTAAATATGTGAAGTTAGATAAATTATCAAAAGAACAAATAGATGAAATTTGTTTAATAGCAGTAAGACAAAATGAAGAAGTCTTAGCATATGTAAAAAATCAGACTCCTAAGATGTGTATAGAAACTCTACGACAAAATAAACATGCAATTAAATATATTAAAGACAAGGAAAAGTACTTAGATTTATTTGAAATTAAATATTTAGAAGAACAAGAAGATATAAAGGAAGTAATAGCAATAAAAGAAAAAGGAGAATGGCTTTTTTCTATAGGTGATTATAAAAATATTACTAAAAAAGAATTATTTAACCTAAAGGAAGGGATAGATATCCATAGGCAAGCTTACATTGATTTCTTAAAAGATATTGAAACTAATAAAAGAACATTATCTATTAAGTCCATTCCAAAAGAAGTATATTTATATTATTTCTTACATAAGTTCTATAATTCAACAATTATATTCTTTTTTACTATGATCTTGTTGAGTCCTGCTATTCTTATTCTATTTGATTTTCCACTTGCTTTTACCTATATTATTGTTGGTTTTATTTTACAAATAGCATTCTTTTCTATAGTTGAATAAAAAGGAGATATAAATGAAATATATAGATTTAGATAGGATAAAAAATTATCCATGGGATTTGAAATTTGCACAAACACAAACATATGAGATGTGTATAGAAGCCATAAAAATAGATGGATTGTTACTCAAAGATATAAGATGGAATGAACTCAATATAACTAAAGAGCAGGTTTATAATTTATATCTTACAGCAGTTAAAAATGATGGATATGCACTTGAATATGTAAAGTGGAGTGAATTAGAAAGCGGACTTTCAAAAGAACAGATTAATGAAATCTGTTTAATAGCAGTAAAAACTGACGGATTAGCTTTAAAATATGTAAAAAATCAAACTGAAGAAATCTGTATGATAGCAGTAAGAAATAATGGGCTTGCTCTTGAATATGTTGAAGAACAGACTATGGAAATCTGTATAGAGGCGGTTAGAAATGATGGTGAGGCTTTAGAGTATGTAAAAAAGCAAACTCCAGAAGTATGTATGGAAGCAGTTAGGCGAGATGGTGAGGCTTTAGAGTATGTAAATAATCAGTTCTATGAAATATGTATTGAAGCAGTCAAACAAAATAGTTTAGCTTTAGAATATGTAAATTGGGACAAATTCACAAAAGAACAATTCATTGAGATGTGTTTAATGGTAGTAAAACAGGATGGATTGGCACTTGCGTATATAGATGATAAGCTTGATGAAATATGTAGAGAAGCTTTAAGACAAAATAAACATGCAATTAAATATATAAAAGATAAAGATAAATATTTAAAAGAATTTGATATTAAATATTTAGAAAGACAAGAAGAAGCAAGTGAAGTAATAGCTATAAAAGAAGAAGGGAGATGGCTATTTACTGTAGGGTGTCAAATCAACATTACTAAAGAAGAATTCATATATAGAATCTATAATGAAGGTGGAGGGTTTGACCCAGAAAAAGATATTAATGTCCATAGACAAGTATATCTTGATTTCTTAAAAGAGATTCGAGAATATGAAAATGGATATCTGTTAATTTAGATATCTTTTTCTGTTACACAAAGTGTTAAGGCTTAAATAATCCATTTCTAAAATTAAAAAATGTTTACAATTCAGTAATTTTAACTAATGTAAGCTTTTTATACCAACTAATAGTTAAAAATAAAAAGTAGCTATTATGTTAATTATCTTATGCTAATTTAATTATAGCAGTATATATACTAATTTATAAAATTTTATATAATCAATAAAAATAGTGCAATTATTATAAAAAAAATTAAAAATTATATAATAAATATAAATAAAAGTGTTATAAAAATAAAATTAAAAAGAGGGGAAAGATTAGATGAAATGTATAGATGTAGATTGGATAAAAAAACATCCATGGGATTTGAAAAATGCAAAAACACAAACTTATGAAATGTGTATAGAGGCAGTAAAAAAAAATGGGATGCTACTTGGAGATGTAAGATTTGATGAACTTAATTTAACCAAAGAACAAACTTATAATTTATATCTTACAGCAGTAAAAGAATATGGATATGCTCTTGAATATGTTATTGAACAAACACCAGAAATATGTTTAGAGGCAGTAAGAGATAGAGGATATGCTTTAAAGTATGTAAACAATCAAACAGATGAAATATGCATGGAAGCTGTAAGACAAGATAGCTTAGCTTTAGAAGATGTTATTGAACAAACGCCAAGGATATGTTTAGAGGCAGTAAGAAATAGAGGATATGTTTTAAAGTATGTAAACAATCAAACAGATGAAATATGCATGGAAGCAGTAAGAGAGAACGGGTTAGCTTTGGAGTATGTAAATAATCAAACAGATGAAATATGTAGAGAAGCAGTAAAAGAAAATGGATTAGCACTTCAATTTGTAGAAAAACAAACAGAAGAGATATGTAGAGAAGCTCTAAAACAAGATAAACATGCAATTAAGTATGTAATAGATAAGGAAAAATATTTAGAAGAATTTAATATTAAATATTTAAAAAAGCAGGGTAAAGTAAGAGAAGTAATAGCAATAAAAGAAGATGGGAGATGGCTATTTATAGTAGGTTGTCAAGATAATATTAGCAAAGAAATTTTTATTTATAGAATCTATAATGAAGGTGGAGGGTTTGACCCAGAGAAAGATATTAATGTCCATAGACAAATATATCTTAATTTCCTAAAAGAGTTTGAATAGTAAAGAAGCTATCTATTAATTTAGATAGCTTCTTCTTAATTACACATAGTGTTAAGGTTTAATAATGGATAATATTATAATAAATGAATTAGATACATTGTTTAAATACACATAGTGTTAAGGTTTAATTTGATAGACCAAAAGAAAATATAAGACCTAAATTATAGTTTAAATACACGTAGTGTTAAGGTTTAATAAGCTTCTTATTATGTAATAGAAAGAAAAAAAATAGGGTTTAAATACACATAGTGTTAAGGTTTAATCTTTAAATATATCAATAGTATATAATAATAATGCAACGTTTAAATACACATAGTGTTAAGGTTTAATATATTAAAGGTGGTATTTATCTATGGTAGAAAGATTGTTTAAATACACATAGTGTTAAGGTTTAATTTATGTAGATGAGCTGGATAACCACCACAATGATAGGTTTAAATACACATAGTGTTAAGGTTTAATTTTAAAATTTGCCTAACTCACCATGCTAATAAAAGAAGGTTTAAATACACATAGTGTTAAGGTTTAATAGCTGTAAACAAGCCATTTCTAAAATTAAGAAAATCTTATAATATAGTAGTTTCAATTAATTTAAGCTTTTTATCCCAAATAATAGTTAAAAATAAAAATATAGATATTTCAATATATACATAAAATAGCTTGGGATAATTTATATTATATCACTATATAAATTAACTTACAATATTTTATATAAACAATAAAAATGATATACTTATTATAAAAAAAAATAAAAATAATATAATAAATATAAATAAAAGTGTTATAAAAATAAAATTTAAAAAGGGAGAGTCAAATGAAAAAAATAGATGTAGATTGGATAAAAAAACATCCATGGGATTTGAAAAATGCAAAAACACAAACTTATGAAATGTGTATAAAGGCAGTAAAAAAAGAGGGGATGCTACTTAGAGATGTAAGATTTGATGAACTTAATTTAACCAAAGAACAAACTTATAATTTATATCTTACAGCAGTAAAAGAATTTGGATATGCTCTGGAATATGTTATGGAACAAACACCAGAGATTTGTATAGAAGCAGTAAGAAATAGAGGATATGCTTTAAAGTATGTAAAATGGAACAAATTAAGAGGTAAATTCTCAAAAGAACAGCTTGATAAAATTTGCATTGAAGCTGTAAGACAAGATGGCTTCGCATTACAATTTGTAGGAAATCAAACTGAGGAAATGTGCATATATGCATTAAAACAAGATAAATATGTAATTAGATATGTTAAAGATAAAGAAAAATATGAAGATATGTTTAACATCAAATATTTAAAAGAACAAGAAGAAGCAAAAGAAGTGTTGGCAGTAAAAAAAAATGGAGTATGGCTATTTACAGTAGGTTGCCAAAGAGATATTACTAAAGAAACTTTTATTGATAGAATCTATAATGAAGGTGGAGGGTTTGACCCAGAGAAAGATATTAATGTCCATAGACAAGTATACCTTGATTTCTTGAAGGAATTTCAATAAAAACTAAGTGGCTATATAATTATAATATTTTATATAAACAATACAATTATTGTGATTTAAATTAAAAAATGACATGTAATAGATAAAAGAGGAAGCTCTTTATAAGCCAAATAGATTAAGTTGTAAAAATTAAATTATGTATGGAGGGTAATTATGATGAATATTTATATGGTAAAGACAAATAAGGAATGCTTTATAACTGATTGCGAGGTGTTTCAAGGGCATGATTATAGCTATCATAGAACTAAGCTAACAGATTTATATTTTGATAAAGAAAAGCCAAAGGAAACATATTGTAAAAATTGGTATGTTATAGATAAATATCCAGAAAAAATTGAAACTGAGTTAATAGAGTATACAAATGAAAGATATGAAATTGATAATAAAAATCTGATATGTGAAAAGTTCCCTGAAATAATAAGAAGAGAAGATAGGGGGAAACTTGATTTTGATATATCTGAATTTTATTCTATTAAAAGAGATAAACGTCCTTTTAGATTAGTTGAAGTAGAAAATGTAAAAATAGAAGTAATTATGGAATTAGATAGTTTTGAAATGCCAAATAAGATAGAATATGAGGCTACTGGTGATAAAGAAAACTATAAAAGCAATTCTGTATATAAAATAACAAATACAGATGTAAAACATCAGTTATTAGATAAAATAATTTTTCCAGAACTAATGTTATCATCAATGCCATGTAAATTTACTTCAAAACAAATGTTTGACATAACAAGACAATATATAAAAGAGAATATAGATTTAAGTAAAGCTAAAATAACATCTGATTATGATTTCTGTTTTACTGTTAAAAAAATAGTACCATTATTAACGCCAGAAAAAATAACTTATCAGAATGTTTTTGCAAGAACTAAAAAAGAACGTAATAAGATTCATTATGGAATTAAAGAATATAAAGAAGTAGAAATATTTTCAATGACTCATAATCAGCGTAATTATGATGGATATACAGCAATAGATGCTATGTATGCAAATAATGAGAATGAATTAAAAGAAAAAGTTGATACATGGTTAAAAGGAGCTATAGAAATAATCAATAAACCATTAGAATTATGCCCTCATTGTAATGGAACAGGATATATGGACGAAATAAAAAAAATAAAGATTAAAAATATATAAAAGGAGATTTAAATGATAAAATATTGCAAAGAAAAGTGGATAAAAAATAAAACAAGATTACGAGAAGCATTGTTAGAGTCTGATTTCATTAATAGTGATAGTTATTGTAGTTATGAAGATTTGGTTAAATTATCTGTAAAATATATTTTGAATGATGATATAGATGAGGATGATAAATGGGATAGTGACAATATAACTGAAATAGATAATGGACATTATCAAGGTACTTTATTATATTTAATACCTAAAAAAACATATCAGCCCGATGAACGTGAATATCTTATGACATATGTTGGTTATGGAAGTTGTAGTGGATGTGATGTATTAGAATGGATTTTAGATAAATCAGAAAATAAAATAAAAGATTATATGCTTTTATGTAAAGATATAATATCTAACATTATAAAACCATATAATTTCGGATGGAGAGAAGATAATAAATATAATATTGTAAATAATTAATAAAATATTTATATAAAAAAGAATTAGAAATAAATACTCTAATAAAATAGTAAGAGAAATATTAACAGGAGAAATACTATGAAAATTGAAAATTGTTATAATTGCGATGGTGCTTTAAATGAAGAATATCAAGTAATAATATATGATCCAGGATTACAAATTGTGAAATGTTGTTGTATAGATTGTGCAGAAGAATTAAAAGAAAGGAATCAAGAGCTTTTGTATGAAAGAGCAGATGTCAATAACCCACCTCTAAAGAGGTAGGCTTGAAGTTATCTACAAGTCATATTGACCAGATTGAGTTTTAAACTACATTATTAAGGTCATAACACCTACAAATGCTTCTCCAGTTTGTAGCTTCTGTTGCATATTATTAAACAGTTTATGGGTACAAACAGTGTAATATGCTATCAAGCCTTAATAATATTATCGAGGAGAGCAGTTTCTAACTGCGTTACCCATGAAGTTAATTTCTTAACTTCATAGAGTTTACTCTTAAAGGAGGTTTTTTATTTGGTGTTTGTAATTAATAAAAACAAAAAACCATTGACTCCTTGTCACTTTGCTGTAGCAAGAAAATTACTTAAACAAGGAAAGGCTGTTGTTCATAAACAGTTTCCCTTCACTATTAGATTAAAAGAATTAAAAGAAGCTAATCCTAAAGGTTTAATTATTAAATTAGACCCAGGAGCTAAACAAACAGGAGTAGCACTTCACAAACCTAATGGCGAAGTTGTACTTCTTGCAACCATAGAGCATAGAGCGAATAAAATTAAACAAAACTTAGAAGCTCGTAGAGCATTTAGAAGGACAAGAAGAAATAGAAAAACAAGGTATAGAGCACCAAGATTTTTGAATCGCAAACGACTTGAAGGATGGTTACCACCATCAATTCAAAGCATAGTGGATAATGTTAAAAATTTTATAATAAAACTTAAAAAGTTATGCTATATAGAGACAATCTATATAGAAACAGTAAGGTTTGATACTCAATTAATGCTAAATCCTTCAATTGAAGGAGTAGATTATCAACAAGGCACTCTCTTAGGGTATGAGATTCGTGAGTATCTATTATATACTTATGGCCATACATGTCAATATTGTAAAGGACTCACGAATGACCGTCAATTAGAAATTGAGCATAAGTATCCTAAATCAAGAGGAGGTTCAAATTCTATTAGAAACTTAACCTTAGCTTGTAGAACTTGTAACCAAGAAAAAGGTAATAATACACTTGATGAATGGGTACAATCGCTAAGTAAATCAAAGTTAGATAAAGAAAGAGTAAAAAATATAAACTTAATCTTAAAAACTAATAAACCAGTAAGTCTAAAAGATACTGCTAAAGTAAATAGTAGTAGAAATGCTATTTTAAGAGAAATGTATAAATTAACTTCTAACGTAGTGGTATCTACTGGAGGAGTAACTAAGCATAATAGAGTAAAAGCTAACTTGCCTAAAACTCATTACTATGATGCTTTGTGTGTTAAGGAAACTCCTAAAATCAAAATACACAAAGGGTTGAAGGAGTTATATATAAAATCAATAGGAAGAGGTACAAGAAGTAGAACATTATTAAATAAATATGGTTTTCCAAGAGCATATTTACCAAGACAAAAACAGTTCTTTGGCTATCAATCAGGAGATATGGTAAAAGCCAATATCCCAAAAGGGAAATATATAGGTCAATATGTATCAAATGTAAGCTGTAGAAGTACAGGTATATTTGCAATCTATTCAAAGAAACATGGCAAACAGATAGATGTAAACCATAAATATTTAAAACTAACACAAAAGGGTGATGGTTATAGATATGAGTTGAAGACTCTTGCTTAATAGAAAGAGGGCAAATTCCTCACACCACTGAAGTAGCGTGTCCCCTTTTGCCTTTTTTATGGAGATCTGATTGATATTGTATATGATACAAAAAAATAAGAGGGTGGTGATTATTATTAAAAGTTTAAGATGTATATTTAGGCACCTGTTTTCAAGAGTTAAAGATTGTGAGCTGATTACAACAAGAAGTCAGCAGTATACTTGTAAGATTTGGATGTGTAAACATTGTGGACAAATTGTAGCTGGCTCAACACCTGTATATCATCCTAAAATGGAGAAAAACGAATACTATATAAAGTGTGATCAATTAGCATGTGCTAAGAATGATGAAGGATATTGTAATTCTAAAGATAAAGAAATTGAGTTTAAATCGGTTTGTTTAGATGATGGAAAGCAGTTCTTAAAATGTGAAAATTTTGATTGGGAATAAAAAGAGAATAATGAAACCATATATTATGATGATAAGAAGTTGATTTTTAGGGATGTCTTTTAATTTAGATATCCCTATTTATATAAAAAACTATACTTAAAATATACATAGTGTTAAGGTTTAATTATTGTAATTTCTCCTTAAATTTTTTATGAATCTTTGTTTAAATACACATAGTGTTAAGGTTTAATCTACTAACGTATTAGTGTAGTTGTTTAAATACACAAAGTGTTAAGGTTTAATTTAATTATTGCATCAAAAAAATTGAATAAAAAAAAGACTAATTTAAATACACAAAGTGCTAAGGTTAAAATAATTCATTTCTTAATTTAAGAAATGTTCACAAGATAGTAGTATTACCTAATCTATAGTTAAAAATAGAAAGTAGGTATTGCATTAATAATCTTGAGGTAATTTAATTATAGCACTAAGCTAATTTATTTACAATATTTTATATAGTCAATAAAAATGTTATAATAATTATAAAAAATAACAAATAATAATATACTTATTACAAAACATAGTGTTATAAATATAAAAACTAAAAAGGAGATAGATAAAGGAATGTTATGTGGAGGAAGTATATAAATTTGATATTAGAAATAGATATTCAATATTATAGGAGGAAAGAATTATTATGAGAGCATTATTAAATATGTATGACAGTTGTTCAGAAAATGTTGAGGTTAAGGTAGGCGATTATGTAATAGCAAATATAAATGACTTTGGATTAGAAAAAGGTAAAAAGTATAAAATTTTAGGTATCGATTCTATAGATTTAATAACAGTAGAAGTTAATGGGTGTGCACATGATTATACAATTGAATATTTTAACGAATGTATATACTAATAAGATTGTATTTTATTAGAAAAAGGGGTGGAGTAATTATGCATGGAGAAATAAATGCTGAAGATTATAGATATTTTAAACAACTTCAGGAAGAAAAAGATAATGTATATAAGAATTATGCTAATGGAGAATATATTTCTAAATCACAACTTATTGAATTTTTAAAAAACAAATTTCATGTTTTAAATGAAATAAATGACAAATATAAATTCTATTATGACAGTGCGATATCAACATTAGATGAATTAAATGATCAATTAGCAAAGGGAAATTTTGATGTAGTTAATAAATAATCCAAAATGAGAGTAAAAGGGGAGATAAATATGAGAGTATCAATATATACAAGTGATAATAGTTATACACTACAAGAACAAATAAATAAAGCTTTATCTGAGTGTAAAAATGATAAAGTTATAGATATTAAATATTCTGGAAAAGGAAGTTCGGCTCCTTATAGTAGTGATGAGTATAGTGCTATGATTATATTTAAATAATTAAAATAAAGGAGCGATTTTATGGAGTGCGAAAAATGTAATAGTGAAAATATAGAAGTAATAGAACAAAAAGAAGGTTTGGTATTAAATCCTTATATTTGTGATTATGAGTATACTTGTACTTTAGTTATAAAATGTAAAGATTGTGGACATCAATTTGAAGATTGTATAGCTTAAAGTTTAATAATAAAAAAGAGTTAGCTATTATTTAGATGACTCTTTTTTTATGAGATATGTGTATATGCTTTAAAGAAAGATAAGTAAGCAATTAAGTATATAAAAAATAAAGATAAATATGAGAAAATATTTAATATTTAGAAGAACAAAAATAATCTCAGAAAGTAATAGCTATAAAAGAAAATGGAGAATGGTTATTTACTAATGAAGGTGGAGGGTTTGACCCAGAAAAAGATATTAATGTTCATAGACAAATATATCTTAATTTCTTGAAAGAGTTTAAATGATATTAAGAAGAAGCTATCTAAATTAATAGATAGTCCTTTTTTCTTTATGAAGTCTTGTTTTAACATCAAAATTAAGAAATCGTCCTGATGCCAGTCAGGACGATTTCGATGTTGAATAGTTCTATATTATTTTTTGAATTATGAACTCCACTCTACTAACAATAGATTGTAGTTCTTCTTGCTTCCATTATACTACAAATCTAAGAAAGATAAAAGTACATTAATTTAAATAGACAAAGTGTTAAAGTTTGATTAAAAAATAGCTACGCACACTCGTGACTTTAGTCATGAGTTAGTAGCTAAAATAGTCAGCATATAGGGAAACTTATATGTAGAGATAGGATAGAACCTATCCAATACTACTTGAATTGCTGGAAACCCCTAAAACTAACCAAACTAAAACATAAGGATGAAATAAACCTAAGTGTGAAAGTTACGAAAGTAGAAAAAATTGGTTAGATGATATAAGGTTAAACCCTAAGTACTTTAAAATGGGCAACCAGCAGGTAAGCTCCTAAGTAGGAGAAACTTCAACGACTATTCCTCTTGAGGGAAGTACACTACAAGTTATCGGTAGTGGAAGTGGGTAGACCTTAACGGATAATGCCGAAGGATAAGATATAGTCTGTGTTTGCATGAAAGTGTAAGAAGTTCATAAGAGAACTGCATAGGTAGTAGCGAACTTATGTGAACGACAACCTCAAAAATGATAAAAGTTAAGGGCTTACAGTTCTTATATATGTTATTTAAAAAATAAATATAAAAACCTTCCAAATAATTGTTTTAAATAATTACGTTTGTTAATATTATAATGGGTGATGAAAAATAGAAGTTACTCGGATATGTATATTAATAATCATAAAAAACAATTAAAGTGAGGTGATAGTAGTGGAAAAAGCTTATAAGTTTAGAATGTATCCAAATAAAAAACAGCAAGAGCTAATTAACAAAACTTTTGGATGTTGTAGATTTGTATATAATAAGTATCTTGCTAAAAAAATAGAAGTTTATGAAAACAATAAAGAAACTTTTACTTATAAACAGTGCAGTTCTGATTTGACCAATTTAAAAAAAGAATTAGAGTGGCTTAAAGAGCCTGACAAATTTTCACTACAAAACACTTTAAAAGATTTAGAAAACGCATATAAAAAATTCTTTAAGGAAAATACAGGATTTCCTAAATTTAAATCAAAGAAAACTAATAGATTTTCATATAGAACTAACTTTACAAATGGAAATATTATGCACCTTGGTCAATATATAAAATTACCTAAACTTGGTATGGTTAAAGTAAGAGATAAACAAGTACCTCAAGGTAGAATTCTTAATGCTACTGTATCCAAAGAACCAAGTGGTAAATATTATGTATCACTATGTTGTACTGATATAGATATTGAAGCATTTGAAAATACTAATAATCAGATAGGTTTAGATTTAGGAATTAAAGAGTTTTGTATCTCAAGTTGTGGAGAATTTATAGAAAATCCTAAGTATCTTCAAAAGTCATTAAATAAACTTGCTAAATTACAAAGAGAATTATCAAGAAAAACAATTGGTAGTTTAAATAGAAATAAAGCAAGGTTAAAAGTTGCAAGACTTCAAGAACATATAGCTAATCAAAGGAAGGATTTTCTACAAAAACTATCTACTAAATTAATACGAGAGAATGATATTATTTGCATAGAAGATTTACAAGTAAAGAATATGACTAAAAATCGTAAATTATCTCGTTTAATTTCTGATGTGTCATGGTCAGAATTTGTTTGTCAATTAGAATATAAGGCTAATTGGTATGGTAGACAAATCGTAAAGGTAGGTAAATTCTTTGCAAGTTCACAAATATGCAATAAATGTGGGTACAAAAACGAGGAAATTAAGGATTTAAATATAAGAGAATGGATTTGTCCTTATTGTAATGAAACTCACAATAGAGATATAAATGCAAGTATAAATATACTAAAAGAAGGATTAAGACTAATAAGAGTTTAAAATAAATAACGTATGTAAGAACCGTAGGAACTACGGGGATAGCCTGTGGAGAATTGGTAAGACATATTTTAGTATGCGAAATTCTATGAAACAGGAACCCTGTGACTTTAGTCATGGGAGGTTCAGAGATATAAATAAGCTATTCTTAGAATTAAGAAATACTTATAGTACAGTGAAATTGATTTATATAAATAATATTTAATAGCTAAGAGTAAGAATGCATACTATATAAATATGCTTATAATATTTTATATAAACAATAAAAATATCAAAATTTATTGACAATTTATAAAAAAATACATACAATGATATTAAAATAGATAAAAATGAGGTGTTTTAAATTGAATAAAAATATAAAAAAAATAACTATAGCTGGTCTAATTATGGGTTGTGTATTAGGTCAATGCTTAACTATAAATGCAGAAGAGATAACTATAAAACCTACAGTAGATAAAGAGATTAAAATTTTTGATCTGGCCAATAAATTGGGTCAAAAGGGAACTAAGGTAGAAAGTGAAAAATACGGCTCAGGGTATTCATTAAATTTAAATGATAATTTATTTACATTTTATGAAAATTCACCATATGTTTATGTTAATGGATATATGTTGCCTATAAAAACTAAGAAGATTAAAGACTCAGTTTCTAAAGAAGAATTTAATATTCCTGATGATGACCAAAAATTAAAAAAAGATGGAGATGATTTTCTTATCCCAAAAGAAATATTGGTTAATTATTTAGGATTTAAAGAAGATAATAATGGAATTAAAATTAATGCTATAAATGTAAAGGACCAGGATAAAAAAGAAGAAGATAAGAATGATGTGGATTTGAGTGTTAGCAATGAGGTGTTTAGAAATAAACTGGAAGACTTAGGTTGGATGAAAGATGGCAAAACAACATATGTATATAAGCAAAAAACTGACAAAGGTGATTGGGACGTAGAAATGGGAATTGTAAATGCAGAAAACGATGTAGTTGGATTTGGTTTATTTGCCAATTCCAAAGAATTTGATAGCTCTGTAAAAGAATGCTTTAAGTTGCTTCTGCCAAATAAAGGAGAAAAACTTTTTAATATTGTAAAAGGAAAATTCGAAGACCAAACTTTACAGTTGGATGGCAAGAAAGTCGAAATTAGAAATGGAAGCATGGGAGTTTATGTAGACATTTATAATAAATAATATAAATAAAAAGAAGTTATCTAATTTATAGGTAACTTCTTTTTTACACAAAGTGTTAAGGTTTAATTATGTAAATTCTAATACCCTTTCATTAGTAATGTTTGTTTAAATACACATAGTGTTAAGGTTTAATAAACCCAGAAAAAATAAAAATAGGTATAACCTCTTTGTTTAAATACACATAGTGTTAAGGTTTAATATTAAGTATTTCTTTTACTATAGAATAAACTATTGGGTTTAAATACACATAGTGTTAAGGTTTAATATGCTAATATCAATAAAACCTTGTTGTTTGAACTCGGTTTAAATACACATAGTGTTAAGGTTTAATTTAAAAGAAAAATATGGAATAATTGTAGATTTTGAGTTTAAATACACATAGTGTTAAGGTTTAATTTGAAGATGATATTTATAGTAAATTAAACAAAGTATTGTTTAAATACACATAGTGTTAAGGTTTAATTAAAAATCTACCTTTAGCAATGTTCTTAGAAAAAGAGTTTAAATACACATAGTGTTAAGGTTTAATAAAATTCTTGCATAACTTGTTACATATGCAGATATTGTTTAAATACACATAGTGTTAAGGTTTAATTATTCTTAGTGAGTATGATTTTACAAAGGAAGATGTTTTAAATACACATAGTGTTAAGGTTTAATAGCTGTAAATAAGCCATTTCTTAATTTTAGAAATGCTTATAGTACAGTAGCTTCAATTAATCTAAGCTTTTTATCCCAACTAACAGTTAAAAATAAGAATATAGATATTTCAATAAATACCTTAATTAGATTGGGATAATTTAATTATATCACCATATAAATTAACTTGCAATATTTTATATAATCAATAAAATTCATTAAAAATATTGACAATTTCCAAATAAATACATATTATATAATTAAAGTTAATATTATATAAAAAGGCAACTTTCACGAAAGAGATGTTATAAGATAAATTGTTTTGTATATAATGTATTGGTAAAAAAATTACTATTAAAATAAGAAAATAGAACAGTTTTTTTATAAAAAAACTTATATAAATAGATAGACTCCCTTATTTATAATTAAGTGACAATATTTTACATATTTTTTATAGTATGTATTATATAATGTTTACTATAAATAGAGGGGATATGGAGGGAAATAAAATGAAAAAAATAAAACAATTAGGGATAGTAGCTTTAGCTGGATCTTCTGCTTTAGGAGCTACAATGATGGGTTCTTCTGCCATGGCACCACAAGAATTAGTGCTTGCAGGGGAAGATAGAATAGATACAAGTTTAAAAATAAGTAGTTATAAATGGCAAAATGCAGAAAATGCCGTTTTAATAAATAGCAATACAATTGCAGATGCTTTATGTTCTGCACCTTTAGCTACAGCAAAAAATGCACCTGTACTTTTAACAGAAAAAGATAAGCTAAATACTAAAACAAAAGAAGAAATAAAAAGATTAGGTGTTAAAAACATTTATATAATTGGTAGTACAAATACAATAAGTGCAAATGTAGAAAAAGAACTTAATAATTTAAATATAAATGTAAAAAGAATTGGTGGAACAGACAGAATAGATACAAGTTTAAAAATAGCAAAAGAGTTAGAAAATGTAGATTCTGTTGCAGTTGTAAATGGATATAAAGGTCTTGCAGATGCAGTAAGTATAGCATCTCCAGCTAAAAGTAACACTGCAATTTTATTTGCAGAGAAAGATACTTTAAATAAAAATATAGAAGATTATGCAAAAACTTTTAATAAAACTTATGTAGTAGGTGGAGAAAGTTCTATTTCTAAAAATATAGTAAATAAATTAAAGAATGTAATTAAATTTGCTGGTACAGACAGAACAGATACTAATGCAAAAGTAATGGATTATTTTTATGCAGATAAGGCATTAAATAATGTATTTGTTGCAAAAAACGGGATGTTAGGAGAGGGAGACCTAATAGATGCACTTTCTGTAGGGCCTGTAGGAGCAAAAGAAGATTCTCCAGTGCTTTTAGCGGACAAAGCTTTAAGTACAAGTCAGAAAAATTTTATAAAAAAACATGAATTTAGTAAAGTTACACAAGTCGGCGATGGAGGGAATGAAAATGTTTTTAGAGAAATTTTAAATATATTAAAAGGAGAAGAGACTCCTGGAACTATTACAAATGCAGAGTTTAGAAATAAATTACCTGGACTTGGGTGGACACTTGAGGGTGAAACAACTTATAATTATAAGCAGAAGTCTACCAAGGGAGATTGGTATAACGAATTAGGAATTGTAAATGCAGAAGATAATGTAGTTGGATTTGGCTTATTCGCTAATTCTGAAGAGTTTGATTCTTCTGTAAAAGAGTGCTTTAAACTGCTTCTACCAAATAGAGGAGAAGAACTTTTTAATATTGTAAAAGGAAAATTTGAAGACAAAGTTTTAGAGATGGATGGCAAGAAAGTGGAAATTAAAAATGGAAGCATGGGAGTCTACGTAGACATTTATAATAAATAATATAAATAAAAAGAAGTTATCTAATTTATAGGTAACTTCTTTTTTTACACATAGTGTTAAGGTTTAATAGCTGTAAATAAGCCATTTCTTAATTTTAGAAATGCTTATAATACAGTAACTTCAATTAATCTAAGTTTTTTATTTTAACTAAAAATAAGAATGTATATACTTCAACATATACATCAATTAGATTGGGATAATTTAATTATATAACCATATAAATAAAGTTACAATATTTTATATAAACAAAAAAATGATATAATTAATATAAAAAATAAAATAGAGGTATATATATGAATAAAAATAATTTAGAGTATATAAAAAAATTCCCATGGGATTTAGAATTTATAGAAAAACAAAGCTATGAGATGTGTATAGAGGCAGTAAGACAAGATGGGTTATTAATTGAAGATGTAAAATGGGATGAACTTAATTTAACCAAAGAACAAACTTATAATTTATATCTTCTTTCAGTTAGGGAAAATGGATTAGCACTTAAGTATATAAAAGAACAAACACCCAGAATTTGTATGGAAGCAGTCAAACAAGATGGTAAGGCACTTAAGTATGTAAAAAATCAAACTCCTGAGATTTGTATTAAAGCAGTAAAACAAAATGGATATGCTCTTCAGTATGTAAAGTGGGATGAACTCAGTTTAACCAAAGAACAGATATATAATTTATATTTAGATGCAGTGAAAGAAAATGGATTCGCTCTTAGATATGTAGAGTTGGACGAATTAGAATGTAATCAAACATATGAACTTTGTCTTGAGGCTGTTAAACAAAATGGAAGGGCTTTAATGCTTGTGGAAGAACAGTCTAATGAGCTTTGTACTGAAGCAGTCAAACAAAATGGAAACTCTCTTAGATATGTAAAGTTGGCTAAATTATCAAAAGAACAAATAGAGAAGATATCTCTAATAGCAGTAAGACAAAATGGATATGCTCTTGAAGATGTAAAAGAACAAACTCCAGGAATATGTTTAGAGGCAGTAAAAGAGAATGGATTAGCTTTAATGTATGTAAAAGAACAGTCTAATGAGCTTTGTACTGAAGCAGTCAAGCAAAATGGATTAGCTCTTGGATATGTAGAAAATAAAATATATGAGGTATGTAAAGAAGCTCTAAAACAAAATAAACTTGCAATAAAGTATATAATAGATAAAGAAAAATACTTAAAGGAGTTTGGGATTAAATATTTAGAAGCTCATGGTAAAGTAAGAGAAGTAATAGCGATAAAAGAAGATGGGGAGTGGCTATTTGCTATAGGTTACCAATATAAAATAACTAAGGATGAATTTATAGAAAGAATCTATAATACAGATGGAGGGTTTGATTTAGAGAAAGGTATTAATGTTCATAGACAAGTTTATGTTGATTTCTTGAAAGAGTTTTTAAATATATAAAGATTCATCATTAGATGACTCTTTATATATTGTAAGTAAATTAAAACGGCAAAAAGCCACTCTCGTGCAAAGAGTGACCTACAAGTTGAATTTAAATTTATATTTAAATTCCAAAAATGATTAGCTTCTAATTTTAATTATATCATATGTTGTTTGAATTCACAATAAGCTAAGGTTTAAATAAGTTTATTAAAGAGATGTATGTATTAAAAAACGTCACAAAAAATTAAGAATCACCTGAACGGCCATTCAGGTGATTCTTCAAACTAACGACTAAGTCTTATTAAATGAAGAGACACCCTAACGCAAATAGTTTGTAGTCTCTTTTATATAAGAATAATATTATATGTGTAATTGTAATACAAGTATTATCTTATCTCAAATAGTTCATATAATAATTGTTTGCAATTTTGGCAGTAGCCTTTATACCAGGTTCTAATATGTTTATATTATAAAGTAAAGCTTCAACTTTATCTTTTCTTGATACAGCAGGAAACTTAGAGGCATCTATACTATATTCTTTAAGTATATCAACTATTTCATTTTGTAATTTTTCATTCAGTTCAAAGTTAGGTTTATGATTATTAATAATATTTAATATCTCAGATGGCCTAATTACAGTATTAGGAGTATTATTCTCAATAATAATCTCTTTATTTGCAATAACTATTATAGAAGTACAGTCAATTTTTGTTTCTAAATTATAGCCTCTATTTTTAAGTTCTCTGTTTATTAAGTATTGGTTTATACCACAATGTCTATTATTCTGGGAAGTTATATTATTTATGGGTTCTACGTTCTCATATTTATCCTTTATGTACCAGTTCCCATCTGAAGAAGCTATTAATGTATCTCCAGTAGAACCATAGTTTTTAACTTCTATAACAAATACTCCATTTTTATTTATTATTATAAAATCAGATTCAGAAGTCTCATGTTTTTCTTTATCAATTAGTATATTTATATTTTCTAAGACCTTGTATCTATCATTAAACCATTTTAATTCATTTTTTACAGCTTCTTCTCCCTTAACTCCTTTATTTATAATAGCTAAGTTTTTTTGTATATCATTTATCTCAAAATTATATTCTCTAATCATTTTGTTTAATGATGAATAAGTATCATAATAGCCCTTAACATCGATTGGAAGAAATTCTTTTAGATATTCAACATCTTCTTCATACCAAGCTAAGGATTTAGGGAAATCTAACTTAGAATAATTTAATGTATCTAAGTTTAGATACTCATCAAAATTTAAGTTAGTTTTTTCTTCTTTATATCTTGCTATGTATTCAAGTTCATTTTTAAGCATATCTTGCTTCTCTATTAAATCAAGCTTTAAATTTTTACTTTCTGGAATATCTCTAAGTTTAGGGATAGGTCCTTTTTCCAAGTTATAATCTCTAAGTGTAGATAATATTTCTTCTTTAATAACATTATCCTGTAATTTTCTTCTCAGTTTTAGTTTTGCAAGGTCTCTTTTTTTAATTCTTAAATTATATCCAAATTTACTATGTAGAAAGAACTTGCAAATCAATAAGATGGATAATATTATCCAAATAAATAAAGAAATCCATAAATATACCCTACGAGAAAAGGTATGCATAGTTATTAATTCCAAAAACCATGCTATTGGTAAAACTGGAAGTGAGTATAAATCAATTAAATCCTGTAACATTAGTTATTCCCCCTCTAAAATATATGTCTAATATAAGTTTAGAAGGCGACTCTACAGAAGTCAACCAAAGAATTATTAAACCACGATTTTTCTGTAATTCAGTAGAGAAGTTCATCTTAAATTTAGCTATAGTATCATGAAAATAAAATTATAAAAAATAGAAAAATTTACTATATTTATAATGTGAAAATATAGTTTTATAGAAAATAAATTAAACATAAGGAGAGGATACAATGACTAAACAGGAAAATAATTTAATAAAACATCAGGAGATGGGTTTAGGAATAATAAATAGAAATAAGAATCATTTAAAATATGCTAAGGTTCAAACCTATGAAATGTGCCTTAAAGCTATAGAAAAAATGGGCTGTTACTTAAAGATATAAGATGGGATGAAATTAATTTAACTAAAGAACAGGTCCATAAGTTATGTATTAAAGCAGTAAGAAATAATGGAATGGCTCTACAGTATGTAAAAGAACAAACACCAGAAATGTGTAAAGAAGCAGTTAAAAATAGGGAATTTGCTTTAATGTATGTAAAAGAACAAACAGAAGAATTGTGTATATTAGCAGTGAAACAAGATTATTCAGCTCTTCAATATGTAAAAAAACAGACACCAGAGATATGTATAAAAGCATTAAAAAAGAATGAATTAGCGCTTCAATATGTAGAGTGGCATATGCTATCAGAAGTACAAATAGATAAGATTTGTAGAGAAGCTCTAAAGCAAGATAGGAATTTAATTAGATATATAAAAGATAAGGAAAAATACTTAGAAGAGTTTGATATTAAATATTTAGAAGGACAAGGTGAAGCGAGAGAAGTAATAGCCATCAAGGAAGAAGGAACATGGTTATTTACAGTAGGTTGCCAATATAAAATTACCAAAGAGACTTTTATTGATAGAATCTATAATGAAGATGGTGGATTTGATTTAGAGAAAGGTATTAATGTTCATAGACAAACTTATGTTGATTTCTTGAAAGAGTTTGAATAATACAAGAAGAGCTATCTAAATTAATAGATAGCTCTTTTTTATTACACATAGTGTTAAAGTTTAATTTTTGCAAATTAATGCTCTCTATGTTTAAATACACAAAGTGTTAAGGTTTAATACTCTTATATATCTTTGTGTAGTTGCGATGTTTAAATACACGTAGTGTTAAGGTTTAATTTTCACCATCCTCGGATTATTTATAATCGTTTAAATACACATAGTGTTAAGGTTTAATGATGAATACTAAGCTAAATGAAGTATATAGCGTTTAAATACACATAGTGTTAAAGTTTAATCTTACTATTTTCATTTCAATCCCCCTTTGAATTTATGTTTAAATACATATAATGTTAAGGTTTAATCACTGTAGATAAATCAGATTGTTATATAGTTTAAATACATATAATGTTAAGGTTTAATATGGGTATCTATAGAGATATATGGTTTGATAATAAGTTTAAATACATATAATGTTAAGGTTTAATTATCGAATTTTGTTATTCCTATTTATTTTTGTTATGTTTAAATACATATAATGTTAAGGTTTAATCACTGTAAACAAGCCATTTCTAAAATTAAGAAAATCTTATAATACAGTAGTTTCAATTAATTTAATCTTTTTATCCCAACCAATAGTTAAAAATAGAAAGTAGGTATTATATTAATAATCTTGGGATAATTTATATTATATCACTATATAAATTAACTTACAATATTTTATATAGTCAATAAAAATGATATAATTATGATAAATAAAATTGAAAAATAGTATATTATATATAAAAAAGTATTATAAAAAATAACAATAAGGATGGATAGATAAATGGAGAAAATAGGGTTAGAGTGGATAAGAAAATTTCCATGGGATTTAAAATTTGCAAAAACGCAAACTTATGAAATGTGTATAGAAGCAGTAGGACAATATGGATATTTACTTAAAGATGTAAGATTTGATGAACTTAATTTAACTAAAGAACAGTTATATAATCTATATCTTATTGCGGTATTCAAAGATGGTGGGACTCTTAAATATGTGAAGTTTGATGAATTATCAAAAGAGAAAATAGATAAAATATGTTTATTAGCAGTAAGAAATTATGGTGGATCATTAGAATATGTAAAAAATCAGACAGAGGAAATGTGTCTAATTGCAGTAAAAAATTGGGGCTGGAATTTATATTATGTAAAGAATCAAACCGAAGAAATTTGTATAGAAGCAGTCAAGCAAAATGGAAGTAGTCTACAATATGTAAACAAACAAACACCAAAGATATGTTTAGAGGCAGTCAAGCAAAATGGATTAGCTTTAGAGTATATAAAATGGGATGGATTCTCAAAGAAACAGATTGATGAAATATGCAGAGAAGCTTTAAAGCAGAATATATGTGCAATTAAGTATGTAAATGCTAAAGAAAAGTATTTAGATGAATTTGGTGTTAAATATTTAGAAAAGCAAGGAAAGGCCAGAGAAGTATTCGCAGTAAAAAGATATAATAAGTGGTTATTTACAATAGGTTGCCAATATAAAATTACCAAAGAGACTTTTATTGATAGAATCTATAATGAAGATGGTGGATTTGATTTAGAGAAAGGTGTTAATGTTCATAGACAAACTTATGTTGATTTCTTAAAAGAGTTTGAATAATATTAAGAAGAAGCTATCTAAATTAATAGATAGCTTCTTCTTAATTACACATAGTGTTAAGGTTTAATTTTAATTTATATATGTACGTAGTTTAAATACACATAGTGTTAAGGTTTAATTCTACATATAGTTGTCTTTTATACTCTTTTCTGGTTTAAATACACATAGTGTTAAGAGCAGGGGATACGTTAGTAATTAAGTTTAAATACACATAGTGTTAAGGTTTAATGAAGATTTAAATAAGGCTATAAAGCCACAAATGAGTTTAAATACACAAAGTGTTAAGGTTTAATATATTATAGATACATTAGTAACTAAAGGCGTTACAGGTTTAAATACACAAAGTGTTAAGGTTTAATAATAATGTTGGAATTCTTCTGGGTCACCATTATATTGGGGTTTAAATACACAAAGTGTTAAGGTTTAATAGCTGTAAACAAGCCATTTCTAAAATTAAGAAAATCTTATAATTCAGTAGTTTCAATTCCTATGAGCTTTTTATCCCAACTAATAGTTAAAAATAAAAATATAGATATTTCAATATATACATAAATTAGCTTGGGATAATTTATATTATATCACTAAGTAAATTAACTTATAATATTTTATATAAACAATAAAAATGGTATGATTATTATAAATAAAATTAAAGTATAATATATAATGTTATGAAAATAAAAAGGTGATAGGTAAATGCGTAAAACAGATTTAGAGTGGATAAAAAAATACCCCTGGGGATTGGCACACATGCAAAAGCAAAGTTATAAGATGTGTATAGAAGCAGTAAAGCGACAAGGGGGATTGCTTAAAGATGTAAGGTGGGATGAACTTAATCTAAATAAGAAGAAGATATATAATTTATCAATAATAGGCGAAATACTCCATCCTCAACGTAAGTAGGATGGAGATTAAAGCCTGTAATATAAAAAACTAAAGGAGGTGAAAAAATGATACAGATGAAAGCTTTTAAGTTTAGAATATATCCAAATCAAACTCAAAAAGAAATAATAGAAAAATCTTTTGGATGTTCAAGGTTTGTGTACAATCACATGTTAGCACTTCAAAAAGAAAAATATGAAAATGAAGGTGAGTCATATTCAAAGTATGATTTAATTAAAAAGCTTCCATCACTTAAAAAAGAATATGAATGGCTTAAAGAAGTTGATTCAACCAGCTTGCAAGCTACTATTGATGATTTAGATAGTGCATATAAGAACTTCTTTAGAGAAATTAAAAAAGGTAATAAACAAGGCTTTCCAAAGTTCAAAAGCAAAAGAAATCCTAAAAGAAGTTTTGAAAGTAAATGCGTGAACAATAACATAACTATTAAGGATAACTTAATTAAACTACCAAAATTGAAATGGGTTAAGGCTAAAGTTACTAAAAATATAAATGGCCGAATATTAAATGCTACTGTATCAAAAACACCTACAAGTAAATATTTTGTTAGTATATGTTGTGAAGTTGACATAAAACAATTAGAAGAATCTAATAAGTATATTGGCATAGATTTAGGCTTAAAAGATTTTGCAATATGTTCTAATGGAGACATATTCAACAATCCTAAATGGTTAAGAAAAGCTAACTATAGATTGAAGTTGGAACAAAGAAGATTATCAAAAATGAAGAAGTTTAGTAATAATTGGAATAAGCAAAAAAATAAAGTAGCTAAGATACATGAAAGAATATCTAATCAAAGAAAAGATTACCTACATCAGATATCAACTAAACTAATTAGAGAAAACCAAATAATTTGTTTAGAAGATTTAAAAGTAAGTAACATGATTAAGAATCATAAATTAGCAAGTGCAATAAGTGAAGTTAGTTGGTATGAATTTAGGAGATTGCTTGAGTATAAAGCTATTTGGTATGGAAGATTAATTTCTATAATAGGAAATACATATCCATCAAGTCAGTTATGTAGTGCATGTGGTCATAGAAATAAGGATGTAAAAAACTTAGCACTTAGAAATTGGATTTGCCCAGACTGTAATACACAACATGACAGGGATATAAATGCAAGTATAAATATACTAAAAGAAGGATTAAGATTAGTGGGGATGGAACAGCCCTTAGAGCCTATGAATGCTTAGTACAAAAGTACTATCGAATAGGAATCTCCACCTTCAAACGCTACCAAGGGGAGTTAAGGTGGAGTAGTTCAAATAAACAATAGTATGTAAAAAAGTTATAAAAAACAGAGTAGCTTTATATTATATAAAATAAAAAAATTAGGAGGAAGTGAAAATAATGAATATAAAAAAGATAACTTTACCTGTTTTGGCTCTATTAGGGTTACTAACAGTATTTAATATAAATTCCCTAAAATCTTCCGCTTGGGGTGGAGATGATTCAGGGGGAGGAGATACTGTAATAAAAAACAGTAGAATTACTTGGGATATGTCTACGCAAGATGCAAATGGAAGACCACAACAAGGAGAATTCCATAAAAACCAGATAATGTCCAAAAACCCGCTTTTTGGAGATGTGGATGGGGCATATGTAGGTGGAGGTGGAAGGACCTACGTAAAAGATGGTGGTAAAGTCAGAAGTGCAATTAAGAGTGGATATGGATTTGACTTATTGTATTACGAGCAATATGCGGATAAAGATGGGAAAGTTTATAAATCTCCAGACGCAGACGGCACAAAAGAAAATTTTTACACGAAAATGGATTCTACTCTTACATCTGGCTACAGAAACAGATACTGGAACTTAAATTGGAATGGAAGCCAGACAAATTTTTCTAAGGTAAATGTAGAACCTAACTACCAAGGTCGCAAAAAGTATCAAATGTCGACAAATGACAACGTTACAAACAACTACGATGCCAGATTTGATAAAGATGGAGAATGGCGATATTTAGGATATAACTTGCGTGGAGAGGTTATAACAAACCCATATTTTTCTTGTGATGGTTCTGGGACAGAAACACATATGTCAGATTTTGGAATATTATGGCAGGGTGAAGGATGCAAAAAATTTGGCGGTTGGTTAGAGTACAATAATAGCGTGGCATACAAAGAAAAGAAAAAAGATGCCATAGAGAGACTGCTTAAAAAGGACCCACAATTTAAAAATGGTACTTTAATACAAGTAGCAAACAACAATAAACAAAGCAAAAAAGTAAGTGGAGGTAATATAAGTGCAGATGTGTGGATGGACAGCCTTAGTCTTTTAACGGATCCAAGGAAAGAAACTCCAATTTTTAGAGTGTATAGGGTAAAAACAAAAAACTGGAATGATAAAACTTTTAAAGGAAAAAGTAGTTTAAATGCCTACACTATAGTTGCACCAATAAATGTAAAACAGTCACAGGATGTGACTATTAGTGATATTAAGCTAATAGATAAAAGTGGGGCAGTCTTAAAACAATTTAAAAGAGATGATAGTGGTAATACAAGTACTGTAGGAAAAGGGACAGTAACACCAGGAGAAAAATACAAGGTAGAATATACTATAAAAAATAATGGAGATGTTGCTACAAAAACAATGCCTAATACTATAGATGTTGGTACGGCAACGGATAATAATGCTACAAAAAATGATTATACACAAAAATATCCAAGCAATAGTACTAAAGGTACTTTAAAAGGAGGGGGATTTATAGAAGCAGGTAAAACAGTTACATTAACAAAAGAAGTAACAGTACCTGCAGATACAAAAACCGCTTTTAGAGTTACTGGATACATAGGGGATGTATATAATAAAACAGACAATTTGGACCAAACGAATGACTGGGGGCATGTAGTTGCAGGTGTAGAAGGTAAGGAAGAAGAACAACCTGGGGATTTAAAAGTAAACAATATAAAAATGATAGATAAAAATGGAAAAGAAGCCCTTTACATGAAGCCAGGAGAAGAATATAAGATAAGATATATAGTAGATTACCATGGTCCTTCTAAAGAGTTCTGGCAAACAAAAACAGACAGTGAAGGGCATACGACAAGATACAGAGTTAAAAAAGCATTTAAATTTAACTGGACTGCAAAAAGATACCTACCACAAGGTGGAAGTGAACTATATAAAAATAGTAAAACTTTAAATCTTTATGGAGTAGATAAAGGAGAGAGCTGGAATTTTGAAACACCATATTTTGTGTGGGAAGTACCACGTGCAGAAGCTACAATTGCTGTAAATGCTCCAGTTTCTGTAGATTTAAATAAAGGTAATAATACAGCACAGAAAAAATGGTTCTACAATTATGATGTAAAAGTAAGCAACGTAAAAGTGTACAACGACAAAGAAAGACCTATCCAAGACAGTTTTATTACACTTGGAGTGAAATATGATGTTGATGTAATAGCACCGAGCCAAACACCAATTTTCGAAACAGATATTAAAACACATATAACACTTCCAAATGGACAAATTTTACAGTTTACGGACCATGTAAAAAAAGGAAGTAACAAAGACATAGCAAGGGAAATAAAAGTACCTATTACTGCAATAACAAGTGGTAGCAAGAAATTAAATGTAAATGTATATGCAAATGCAGACAAACATTTTTGGGAAAATGACCTTAATACACAAGCAAACAATAAAGGAAGTAATTACTCTACACAATTGCCTCCAATAAATCCAGTTGCAAGTGGTGGTTGTAGCATTTTTAATACAGAAAATAATTGGAATGTAGCACATAAAACATTAAATTATAATGGAAAATATATAAAATACAAAAAATTTGATGCAAGTAGAGAATACGATTTTTACAGATATACAAATGGAACAAGCCAGACAAAAAACGAAAGTTACTATGAGGAATATAATATAAAATCTGTTAAATTTAAGAGTAAGTATACAACAGATAAAGGTTATGGTTGGGTAGATTTAACTAAAGTAGCAGATAGAAAAAAAGCAAAAATTAAAGCTGGATATGGGTACGAGCTGGACGTAGTAGTGGAATATAATACGAATGCCTTAACGAGACAGCCAAAAGCTTGGGATACAAGAAATACAAGTACAAGTAAAGGATTAAGTGTAACAAACCAGAATATGGCTCCAAACATTTATAAAGATATATATGTAAAAACAGCAGATGGGAAGACCTTATCTGCAACAGGAATTTTTGGAAGCCAAAAAGTTTTTGATGTAACAGTTGTAAGTACAAATGCAGATAAGACAGTTTTAAGATATACAATGCAGAAAAAATCTAAAAATGGAGTGGAAGAACCTATTAAAATTTACACTGGGACTAATACAAAAGACGGATTTTATAGCTTAGATGTTTGGACTCCAGAGCTTACAGGGGTTGGAACTGCTAAGAGCAAAGAGAAGCTGTGCGATGAAAAGAATCTTGAATTTGAGATTAGAGGCAGTATGTGGGACGACACTAATGACCATATAGTACAATAAGAAAGATAAAAAAAGAAGCTTCTATAGAGATTATAGAAGCTTCTTTTTTTACACATAGTGTTAAGGTTTAATCTGGATATGGGTACGAGCTGGACATAACAGTAGAATAGTTTAAATACACATAGTGTTAAGGTTTAATGCAGACAGTTATGCAGGTTACGTTTGTATAATTGAATTTAAATACATACAATGTTAAGGTTTAATTTATTGCACAATGTGATCGTTGGTGTCATCCCACATGTTTAAATACATAAAGTGTTAAAGTTCAATTTAAACCTACAATCTTTCACACCTTCAAAAATACTTATTTAAATACACATAGTGTTAAGGTTTAATATTTAAATAGTACAGAAAGCGGAGGAAATAATAACAATTTAAATACACATAGTGTTAAGGTTTAATATCAATAGATGCAAATTCTTCTTTCGATTATCTTGATTTAAATACACATAGTGTTAAGGTTTAATAGAAGTTCACCCCCACAATTTAGGAAACCGTTTTACATTTAAATACACATAGTGTTAAGGTTTAATCACTGTAAACAAGCCATTTCTAAAATTAAGAAATGCTTACAATTCAGTAGTTTCAATTCCTATAAGCTTTTTATCCCAACTAATAGTTAAAAATAAGAATGTAGATATTTCAAATGCTATATTAATTAGCTTGGGATAATTTAATTATATCACTATATAAATTGACTTACAATATTTTATATAAACAATTTTTGGTGGTTGCTATTGATAAAAATATTTATAAAAATAAACAATATGGGGTTTGAAGTTAAAGAAGCTTCCATAATTGCTATAGAGGCTTCTTTTATATTAAACACAAAGTGTTAAGGTTTAATTTTTAATATTCCAATTATACAGTATTTAAATACACAAAGTGTTAAGGTTTAATGATGAATACTAAGCTAAATGAAGTATATAGTGTTTAAATACACATAGTGTTAAGGTTCAATCAACTCGTTTATGCATTTATAACAGGTCTGCAAGGGTTTAAATACACATAGTGTTAAGGTCTAATTTTAGTAAGAAAATCTGTTTCTTTTAAAAATATAGCGTTATTTAAATACACATAGTGTTAAGGTTTAATCTGATTTCTATTGCTAATGTACTTTATGTAACGATGTTTAAATACACATAATATTAAGGTTTAATCACTTCGTAAAATTGTATTTTTTAATGTTATGTAGTTTAAATACACAAAGTGTTCAGGTTTAATACATAATAAAAATGTAGATGCGAAGCGATTAGCTTCTTTTAAATACACATAGTGTTAAGGTTGAATTACTTAGTTTTAGTTACAGAATAGTTTTAATATGCTGTTTAAATACATATAATGTTAAGGTTTAATTGTATCTCATTGCAAGTGGATTACTCTTACTTATGCGTTCAAATACACAAGGTGTTAAGGTTTAATTTCTCTAATGCTTGTACTTGTCTATCGTTTAAATACAAATAGTGTTAAAGTTCAATAGCTATAAAGAATCTATTTGTAAAATCAATAAATACTTAAAATTACTACATTTCAACTAAGCTAAGTCCTTTATCCCAATTAACAGATAAAAATAATAATGTAGATATTTCAACATATATACCAATCAAATCGGGATAAATTAATTATATCACTATATAAATCAACTTACAATATTTTATATAAACAATAAAAATGTTATACTTATTATAAAAATAATTTAAAAATAATATATTAAACATGAATAAAAGTATTATAAAATATAATTTTAAAAGGGGAAAAATTAAATGAAAAAAGTGAACTTAGATAGGATAAAAAATTATCCATGGGATTTAGAATTTGCAGAAAAGCAAACGTATGAGATGTGTATTGAGGCTATAGAAGAAGATGGACTGTTACTTAAAGATGTAAGGTGGGATGAACTTAATTTAACCAAAGAACAGATATATAACCTATATCTTAAAGCAGTAAATGAAGATGGTAATGCACTTGAGTATATAGAAGAACAAACAGAAGAGATATGTTTAATTGCAGTCAAGCAAAATGGTTTAGCTTTAGAGTATGTAAAAGAACAAACAGAAGAGATATGCATAGAAGCTGTAAGAGAGTACTACTTATCTTTAGAATTTGTAATAGAACAGACTCCAAAAATATGTATGGAAGCAGTAGGACATGATGGATTGGCAATACAATTTGTAGAAAACCAAACAGAAGAGATATGTAGAGAAGCTCTAAAACAAGATAAAGATGCAATTAAGTATGTAATAGATAAGGAAAAATATTTAGAAGAATTTAATATTAAATATTTAAAAGAGCAGGGAAATGCAAGTGAAGTAATAGCAATAGAAAAAGATGGAGAATGGTTATTTACTGTAGGATGCCAAGATAATATTACTAAAGAGACTTTTATTGATAGAATTTATAATACAGATGGAGGATTTGACCCAGAGAAAAGAATAAATACTCATAGGAAAAGATATCTTAAATTTTTAAAAAGTTTTAATAATTCAAAAAGAGCTATCTGTTAATTTAGATAGCTTTTTTTAACCACTTTTATTGGCGTTATTTAAATACACATAGTGTTAAGGTTTAATTAATATAAGTAACAATAAAATAAATACAAATCGTTAGTTTGAATACACAAAGTGTTAAGGTTTAATTAACTGTAGCTATTTTATTTAGAAAGGCTTCTTCTATTTAAATACACGTAGTGTTAAGGTTTAATAACTCAAAACTTATATATTGTAGGAGGTGGAGCATGGTTTAAATACACATAGTGTTAAGGTTTAATCAAAAGTAACTGGCATATATTGTTTTGTACAAGCATTAATAAAATCTTGAAATTCTTCCTCTATGTCAATACAAACAACTTCAGTAAATCTTAATTCATTTACATAAAACTTTGTATAATCTTTAATGTTAAAATTTCCTTTTAAAACAGATTCTTGTACTTCTTCTTTTATAGTTTCCAACTGCATCAATTAGATTGGGATAAACTAATTATATCACTATATAAATCAAGTTTCAATATTTTATATAGTCAATATAAAATGTACAATAATTATAAAGGAAAATAAATAATACTATAATAAATCGAAATATAGTATTATAAAAATAAGATTGAAAAAGGAGAGTTAAATGGGAAAAATAGATGTAGATTGGGTAAAGGAACATCCATGGTCTTTGATAAATGCAGAAAAACAGACATATGAGATGTGCATTAATGCTGTAAGAGAAAATGGATTAGTCTTAGAGTATGTAAAAAATAAAACACCAGAAATATGTTTAATAGCAGTGAGACAAAATGGATTAGCTTTGAAATATGTGAAAAACCAAACCGAAGAAATATGTATGGAAGCAGTTAAAGAATGTGGAGTAGCATTAGAATATGTAGAAGAGCAAACAGAAGCAATATGTATAGAAGCTGTAAGACAAGCTGGTAAAGCTTTATGGTATGTTAAAGTACAAACAGAAGATATTTGTTTAGAAGCAATGAGAGAGAATGGATGGGCACTTCAATATGTAAAAGAGCAAACAGAAGAAATATGTTTAGAGGCTGTAAGAGAAAGAGGATTAGCCTTAAAACATGTTAAAGTACAAACAGAAGAGATATGTATAGAGGCAGTTAAAAAGAATGGGAAAGCACTTAAGTTTGTAAAAAAACAAACACCAGAAATATGCATGGAAGCAGTTAGAGAAGATGGATGGGCGTTAGAATATGTAAAAGAACAGACTAAAGAGATATGTTTATATGCATTAAAACAGGATAAACATTTAATTAAATATATAAGAAATAAAGAAGAATATGAAAATATGATTAAATATTTAAAGGAACAAGAAGGTGCTCAGGAAGTAATAGCTATAAAGAAAGGTAGAAGATGGCTATTTACAGTAGGTTGTCAAAGAGATATTACTAAAGAAAAGTTTATCCATAGAGTTTATAATACTAATGGAGGGTTTGATCCAGAAAAAGGGATAAATGTTCATAGACAAATATATCTTAATTTCCTAAAAGAGTTTGAATAGTAAAGAAGCTATCTGTTAATTTAGATAGCTTCTTTAGAACCACTTTTATTGGTGTTGTTTAAATACACGTAGTGTTAAGGGCATAAGTCATTCTATCCCAACTAATAGTTAAAAACAATAATGTAGGTATTCCAAAAGATGTATCAATTAACTTAGGATAAATTTGATTATATCACTATGTAAATCAACTTACAATATTTTATATAATCAACAAAAATGATATACTTATTATAAATATAATTGAAAAATAATATAATATATTAAAAAATAGTATTGTAAAAATATAATCGAAAAGAGGAAAAATTAAATGAAATGTATAGATATAGATTGGATAAGAAGGAATCCATGGGATTTGAAAAATGCAAAAACACAAACTTATGAGATGTGCATAGAGGCAGTAAAATATGATGGTAGATTACTTAAAGATATAAGATTTAATGAACTTAATTTAACTAAAGAACAGATATATAATTTATATCTTACAGCAGTAAAAGAAAATGGAATGGCTTTAAAGTACGTGAAATTCCAAGCACCAGAGATATGTCTTGAAGCTGTAAAAGAGAATGTATATGCACTTAAATATGTAAAAAATCAGACAGAGGAAATGTGCCTAATAGCAGTAAGAAATAGAGGATATGCTTTGGAGTTTGTAAAAAATCAAACAGAATATATTTGTTTAGAGGCAGTAAGACAAGATGGTGAAGCTTTAGAATATGTAAAGAATCAAACTGAAGAGATTTGCCTTGAAGCAGTAAAAGCAAATTGTTTATCTCTTATATTTGTAAAAGAGAAGACCGAAGAGGTTTGTATAGAGGCTGTAAGAAAATATGGACCATCTATTAGGTATGTAAAGAAGCAGACAGAAGAAATATGTAGAGAAGCTCTAAAACAAAATAAATATGCGATTAAATATGTAAAAGAGAAAGATAAATATTTAGAAGAATTTGATATTAAATATTTAGAGGAACAAGGTAAAGTAAGAGAAGTAATAGCAATAAAAGAAAATGGAGAGTGGCTATTTACAGTAGGTTGCCAAATAGATATAGACCTTGAAGAGTTTATATATAGAATTTATAATACAGATGGAGGGTTTGATCCAGAAAAAGGGATAAATGTTCATAGACAAATATATCTTGATTTCTTGGAACAATTTAAATAAGGCATTCTTACAAATTTATGTTAATATTAAAGACATTTAGGATTAATAATGTAAAGAGAGTTATCTAAATTGATAACTCTTTAGTTATACAGAGATTAAATATCGAAAAAGAGGCTTATATCTATCTTGAGATAGCTTCTTTACAATTTATATTATTAATAAGTTTAGTTTTATTATTTCTATTATTTTTGCTCTGTAGTCTTCTCCAAACTCATTTCTAATTGGTATAGCTCATTTTTACCTTCAACGTAGCTTTCACATACTTTTAAGTTATTAATTTCAATTCTTTGAAGCATACACATATCTTCAAAGTAATTTTTACAATCATAATTTTCACAATATATATTAGCCATTTTACCCCCTAATATTAAATTCTTGTATATTATTTATTCCAGTTTTATTTTTCATATCTTTTATTTTATCTCTTATTTTTCTATATAATTATCTATTACTTTATCTTTAACCAGGTCAATATAATCTAATATAGTTTGCTCTAACCACTCAAGCTCATTTTCATTTTTACACTTAAAAAATAAATCACTTAAAAATATTTCTAAATCTAATTTATTTAATAATAATTCTCCAGTATTATCTCTATTTAACATAATAATTTTTCTCCTTTTTTATTAAATTTAAAGGAATCCCTTTGTCGTTATAGCTTTCTTCTTTTAAAGTGATTATATCTACAACAAATGTTTCATCCTCTCCATTAAGCTTAACTTCAATCAAATTAAATACTTCATACACTTCAATAACAGTAATAATTTCTTCTCCCAAGTAAATAGGCAGTTTAAATTTCGTTCTATGTTTAAGTGTTTGGATATCCATAGTTATCTCCTTTAATAAGTATTAATCCTCTGATATATTAAATATATCATTAAATAAATTTAATATCAATATTTTATATAGTCAACAAAAATGGTATAATTATTGTGATTTCAAATAATATATTAATGCTATTTCTATAAAAAATAATATTAAAAAGGAGATATTAGGGCTTTTAATTCTGGAGTACCCAAAAATAACTTTAGTTATATACTTTTTTTAGATGAAAATGAGAAAGTGGTTAAAACTATGGTATTAAATGAAAAATATGATATTTCGAGGAGTAGAAGTCATAAGGAATACCTAAGTAAAAACGTTACTTTTAAATTTAATAAAGTGGATAAAGAAAATGAATTAACTTATAGATTAGAGAAATAAATATCAATAGGAATGTTTATAGTAATATGAGTTTTTATAAAATATTAATTTTTATTAGTAAAAAAAGTTAAATTTTATAAAATAAAATATAAAAAAATAAAAAATAATATAATTTCAATAAATTAATAAAAATATTATTAATTTATCGTAATAATTATAAAAAACAAAAAGGAATAGAATATAATCACTATATAAATTTTAAAAAATATATCTTTAATAATGATTGTTAAAAATAAAAAAGAGGTGGATTAAATGAGAGAAGTGAACTTAGATAGGATAAAAAATTGTCCATGGGATTTGGAATTTGCAGAAAAGCAAGCTTATGAGATGTGTATTGAGGCTATAGAAGAAGATGGATTGTTACTTAAAGATGTAAGGTGGGATGAACTTAATTTAACTAAAAAACAGATATATAAACTATGCCTTATAGCAGTAAGACAAAATGGAGAGGCCTTAGATTATGTTAAAGTACAAACAGAAGAGATATGTATAGAAGCGTTGAAACAAGATAAATATGCAATTAAATATGTTAAAGATAAAGAAAAATATGAAAATATATTTAATATTAAATATTTAAAAAAGCAGGGAGAAGCTAAAGAAGTAATGGCAATAAAGGAAAATGGTAAGTGGCTATTTACAGTAGGTTGCCAAGAAGACATAGACCTTGAAGAGTTTATATATAGAATTTATAATACAGATGGAGGGTTTGATTTAGAGAGAGGAATAAATGTTCATAGACAAGTTTATGTTGATTTTTTAGAACAATTTAAATAATATAAAAGAGCTATCTGTTAATTTAGATAGCTTTTTTTAACCACTTTTATTGGCATTGTTTAAATACACGTAGTGTTAAGGTTTAATCTATTCTTGAAGCTTTCTCATTATGTCAGTTATCCTAATTTAAACACACATAGTGTTAAGGTTTGATAGTTGTAAATAAGCCATTTTCACTAAGCATTCATAGGCTCTAATCTTAATCCTTCTTTTAGTATATTTATACTGACATTTATATTCCTGTCATGTTGTGTATTACAGCCTGGACAAACCAACCTTCTAAGTGTTAAGTTTTTTATATCTCTATTTCTAATGTTTTAGGCTTGCATCTCCATCCTCAACGCAAGTAAGGTAGAGTATTTCGCCTATCTTTGATAAATTGATTATAGCACTATATAAATAAATTTACAATAATTCATATAAACAATAAAATATAATATAGTTATCAAAGAATAACAAGAATATTAAAATTTATTATAAATTATTTACCTGTAATAAAAAACACTGCTATTTTAAGCAGTGTTTTACAGTTTTATAAAGTACATATACCAAAATGGCAAAACTCCAGAAGTCTTCTCCACTAAGAGTTATGTACAAGAATCTGAATAAATGCATAAAAGCACCTCCCTTTCTACAATAAAAATATTAGTTCTTTAAATTAATATTTAATAATGTAGTTTTAGAATGAGCCTTTATGGATTTGAAGTTTTTCAAAAAGAAAATACTTATTATTAATATATATTGTTATATGCACTTAACTATAGTTATATAACTAATTAATACTATAAATATTATATTATTTATATAAAACACAATATTATCTCAACTTTTAAATACACGTAGTGTTAAGGGCATAAGTCATTCTATCCCAACTAATAGTTAAAAACAATAATGTAGGTATTCCAAAAGATGTATCAATTAACTCAGAATAAATTTAATTATAGCACTATATATATCAACTTGTAATATTTCATATAATCAACAAAAATGATATACTTATTATAAATATAATTGAAAAATAATATAATAAATAAAATAAAGTATTATAAAATATAACCGAAAAGAGGAAAGATTAAATGAAATGTATAGATTTAGATATGATAAAAAATTATCCATGGGATTTGATAAATGCAGAAGAACAAAGTTATGAGATGTGTATAGAGGCAGTAAAACGAGATGGTAGATTACTTAAAGATATAAGATTTAATGAACTTAATTTAACTAAAGAACAGATATATAATTTATATTTTACAGCAGTAAAAGAAAATGGAATGGCTTTAAAGTACGTGAAATTCCAAGCACCAGAGATATGTCTTGAAGCTGTAAAAGAGACTGTATATGCACTTAAATATGTAAAAAATCAAACAGAGGAAATGTGCCTTATAGCGGTAAAGCAGAATGGAAATGCTTTAAAATATGTAAAAGAACAGACAGAAGAAATATGTGTTGAGGCAGTAAGACAAAATGGATTGGCTTTAGTATTTGTAAATAATCAAACTGCTAAAATATGCCTTGAAGCAGTAAAACAAAATGGTTTGTATTTAAAACATGTAAAATGGGATGAATTAAGAGGTAAATTTTCAAACGAACAGCTCGATGAAATATGTATAAAGGCTATAAGAAAATCACCAATGGTCTTGCAATATATAGAAAATCAAACTGAAAAGATTTGTATTGAAGCAGTAAAAGAAAATGGATATGCTCTTCAATATGTCAAAGAACAAACTCAAAAAATATGTTTAGAAGCAGTAAAACAATATGGATTAGCTTTAAAGTATGTAAAAGAACAGACACCAGAAATATGTATGCAGGCAGTAAGAAATAAAGGATTTGCTTTACAATATGTAGAAAATCAAACAGATGAAATATGCATGGAAGCAGTAAAAGAAGATGGATCAGCTTTGGAGTATGTAAATAATCAAACAGATGAAATATGTAGAGAAGCAGTAAAAGAAGATGGCGGAGCACTTAAGTATGTAAAGAAGCAGTTTGATGAAATATGTAGAGAAGCTCTAAAACAAAATAAATATGCGATTAAATATGTAAAAGAGAAAGATAAATATTTAGAAGAATTCGATATTAAATATTTAGAAGAACAAGATGGAGCAAGTGAAGTAATAGCTATAAAAGAAAATGGAGAGTGGCTATTTACAGTAGGTTGCCAAGAAGATATTACTAAGGAGGAATTTATTTATAGAATTTATAATACAGATGGAGGGTTTGATCCAGAGAAAGGAATAAATGTTCATAGACAAATATATCTTGATTTTTTAGAACAATTTAAATAAGCCATTTCTAAAATTAATTATAATCTAATATGTAGTTGGCATACTTACAAATTTATGTTAATATCTAAAAAAAGAGTGATAGACATGAGTTATGTTGAGAAATTACTGATTAATTGTAAATACTCACAAACAAATCTATTTTAATTTCTTAAAGGTATTTAAATGATATAAAAGAGTTATCTAATATCCCAGATAACTCTTTTTGTTACACATAGCTTTAAGGTTCAATAGAGAGTTGAAAAAGTATCTTAATATAAATTATTGTGTTCAAATACACATAGTGCTAAGGTTTAATTTATATTATCTTCTTGAATACAGAATATTAACATAGATTGCGAATATACTATAACCCTAAGGAAATAAAAAGGGTTAATTCTATCTAAAATTAATAAAATTTTCAATATATTTATAAACATTTTTTATAGATGTGTCATCTTAACCACTCCAGTTCATTTATTTCTAAATCTAATTTATTTAATAATAATTCTCCAGCATTATCTCTACTTAACATAATCATTTTTTATTAAATTTAAAGGTATTCCTTCATCATTATAACTTTCTTCTTTTAATGTGATTATATCTACAACAAAGGTTTCATCATTGTCTATAAACTTAACTTCAACAAGATTAAATAATTCAAATACATCAATAATAATAACTATTTTTTCTCCTAAATAAATAGGTAAATTAGTTTCTACCAGATATTTAAGTTTAGAAAGATTCATATATATCTCCTTTTACAAGTTTTATTATTCTACTATATTAAATATATCATTAAATAAATTTAATAGCAATATTTTATATAGTCAACAAAAATGGTATAATTATTGTAATTTAAAATAGCGTATTAATGTTATTTATATGAAATAAAATTAAAAAGGGAGAGGTGAATGGAAAAAATAGATATGAATCAAGTAAAAGAAAATCAATGGCTCTTACTATTGGGGAAAAAACAAAATCATAGCAGGCGTTTTAAGTCTGTAGAGGAACTTTGTCTAATAGCAGTAAAAGAAAATGGAATGATACTTACACATATAAAAAATCAAACAGAAGAGATATGCCTTGAAAGCAGTAACACAAAATGGTTTAGCTCTTAAATATGTAGAAGAACAAACAGAAGAGATATGCCTTAAAGCCCTAAAACAAAATAAACATGCAATTAGATATATAAAAGATAAGGATAAATATCTAAAGGAGTTTGATATTAAATATTTAGAGGGGCAAGGTAAAATAAGAGAAGTAATAGCAATAAAAGAAAATGATAAGTGGATATTTACAATAGGGTGTCAGATAAACATTACAAAGAAACTTTTATTTACAGGATTTATAATGAAGGTGGAGGATTTGACTCAGAGAAAGGGATAAATGTTCATAGGCAGTCTTATCTTGATTTTTTAAATGGCTTATAAAATTATACATTATTTAAATTTAATATATTAAAAATAATAGAAAAAAGGGAGAGTGTAATATAAGATTATGTATTGTAATATACCTATTCAAATTTTAACTACTATAGCACTATTAGGGCTATCAAATTATATGATTAATAGTATTATAGATGATAATTTAAATGAAATCGAGGAAAATGAGCTAAGATATAAATTAGATTATAGATTAGAAGATAATGTTATTAATGAGATAGAATCTAATAATGTTGTTAATATGGGAAAGTTAGCTAAAGTAAAATTCTCTAAAATTAGTGTTCATTCTTCTTATGATACTTTAGGGGGATTTAAAAGAAATATTAGCTCTTTTAATTCTGGAGCACCAAAAAATAAATTTAGTTATATACTTTTTTTAGATGAAAATGAGAAAGTGGTTAAAACTATGATATTAAATGAAAAATATGATATTTCACTAAATAGAAGTCATAAAGAATACCTAAGTAAAAATGCTACTTTTAAATTTAACAAAGTGGATAAAGAGGGCAAAGTAACTTATAGGTTAAAGAAATAAATATCAATAGAAAAATTTATCTTAATCTTTTCAGGTCAGTTTTAAATATAAATAAAATATTATAAAAAATAATTTTGGAGATGAGAATATAAATGAATATAGTAGATTTAGATAGGATAAAAAAATATCCATGGGATTTGAAATTTGCACAAACACAAACATATGAGATGTGTATAGAAGCCATAAAAATAGATGGATTGTTACTCAAAGAGGTAAGATTCGATGAACTTAATTTAACTAAAGAACAAATTTATAATTTATATCTAATAGCAGTAAGACGAAGTGGATGTGCTCTTGAATATATAAAGTGGAGCGAATTAGAAGGCGAATTCTTAAAAGAACGTACTCAAGAGATTTGCTTTGAAGCTGTAAAAGAGAATGGGTTAGCTCTTGAGTATGTGACAGAGCAGACAGAAGAAATATGCTTAGAAGCAGTAAGACAAAATGGATTAGCTTTAGAATATGTAAAAGAACAGACTCCTGGAATATGTCTTGAGGCTATTAAAGAAGATATAATGGCACTTCAATATGTAAAAAATCAGACAGATGCAATTCTTAGGGAAGTGTTAAAACAAAATAAACATAAAAATGATTATCTTGTAGAGTTAGATAGACTTGCTCTTCAATATATAAAAGAGCAAATCGAATCAAGGAAAAAATAGACTCCAGAAAGGTGTAAAGAAGCTTTAAAGCAAGATAGACATTTAATTAAGTATATAAAAGACAAGGATAGATATTTAGAAGAATTCAATATTAAATATCTAAAAGAGCAGAGAGAAGCTAAAGAAGTAATAGCAATAGAAGAGGATGGAGAATGGTTATTTTCTATAGGTTGCCAAACAGATATTGATAAAGAAACTTTTATTTATAGAATCTATAATGAAGGTGGAGGGTTTGACGCAGAGAAAGGTATTAATCTCCATAGACAAATATATCTTATTTTTTTAAAAGATTTTTATTAAATAGAAATTATTTTAATAAATTTATATTTATTTAAATAAATATAAATTTATTAAAATAATTTTAAATAATTATAAATATTTCAATATAATTTATTTTTATAAATTATAAATAATAATAATGAAAAAAGCTATCGAAATTGATAGCTTTTTTATATAGATTTAATTTTAGTTATAATATAATGCCAACCATTTTATAATGTTATATTAAATAATAAATAGGAGACAAAAAAATGAATAAAGACAAAAGAATTTTAAATAATATAAAAACACATCTATCGAATTTCAAACTGGATAGAAATCAAAGGTATGAAGATTACTTAGAAATAGTAAAACAAGATGGTATGAAAATTAAACATTTAAGTATGCTATTATCAAAAGATCAAGTTAATAAAATTTACATAGAAGCAGTAAAACAAAATGGGATGGCTTTGGAGTACATAAAAAATCAAACAGAAGAGATTTGCATAGAAGCAGTAAGACAAGATGGTGAAGCTTTAGAATATGTAAAGAATCAAACAGAAGAAATTTGTATAAACGCAATAAGAATGAATGGGTTTTTAAATATATAAAAGAAAAAACAGAAAAAATTTGTATAGAACTAATAATAAAAGATCCATATAAATTAATGTATATAGAAAATCAAACTGAAGGCATATGTTTATGGGCAATCTTGATTAGACCAGATACCTTTAAATATGTTAGGACTCAAACAGAAAGATTATGTCTAATAGCATTAATGCGAGATATTAGCTTATTAGAATATGTAAAAAAACAAACAGATGAGATATGTAGATATGCATTAAAGAAGAATAAACGTTCAATTATATACATAAAAGATAAGGAAAAGTACTTAGAAGAATTTGATATTAAATATTTTAAAAAACAAGGTAAAGCAAGAGAAGTAATAGCAATAAAAGAAAATGAAGAATGGTTATTTACAGTAGGTTGCCAATATAAAATTACTAAAGAGACTTTTATTGATAGAATCTATAATGAAGGTGGAGGGTTTGATTTAGAGAAAGGGATAAATGTTCATAGACAGACTTATCTCAACTCTTTAATAAATAAAAAAGCTATCTAAACTAATTGATAGCTTTTTTAAATGAATTAACTATAAATTGTCATAAATAATTTTTAACTTTTTCTATTTAGATGCTGTTTATTTTTGTCCCCATCATTAAGTACAAAAATATCTTTTTCTTCATAATTACAATGAGGGCATTTAATATGGTCCTCAAATATAAGCAATTCAATTATTTTTTCTCCACAATGTGGACATATCATGTTTAACACTCCTTTATACATATTGTATTAGTTATTATACTGTTTATAATAATTATTTTGTTTATTATTTTATTTCATCATATTGAACTACTCCACCTTAACTACCTTTGGTAATATTTGAAGGTGGAGATTCCTATTCGATAGTACTTTTGCACTAAGCATTCGTAGGCTCTAAGGGCTGTTCCATCCCCACTAATCTTAATCCTTCTTTTAGTATATTTATGCTGGCATTTATATCCCTGTCATGTTGTGTATTACAGTCTGGGCAAATCCATTTTCTAAGTGCTAAGTTTTTTACATCCTTATTTCTAAGACCACATATACTACATACGTTGAGGATGGAGTATTTCATCATAATAAATTAAATTAGGACTATCACATTCCTCAGACCTTATATATCCAAGAAAAGAATGCCCAGTATCATCAATGTATGGCTTTATCCAATTTAGGAATTTTGTAATTTCATTATCATAATTTTTCAAATTACTTCTTACTGTTAAAAAATAACTTTCAGTTATATTGTTAAATTTAAATATAGAATTAGTAAACCCATTAAAATAATAACTATCACTAAGAAAAAGCATTCTCCATCTGTAACAATTGAAGAAATCATGTTCTGGTAATTCTAAGATGTCATTTTCTATATCAAGCATATATTCTAATATTTTAATTACATTTTGAGGTGTATCTTTTTTTAATTCTATTGCAAAAACAAATTCTGTATAGTATCCCATATGATTTTTCTACTTGATTATGTCTCAAGTAAATACTCCTTATCATTTATTTTCAATCTTTATATATTTTAGAAAAATATTTAGTGATAATTTGATTATATCACTAAATAAATCAACTAACAATATTTTATATAAACAATAAAATATAAAAAGTATATGAACTTCGTATTATATAAAATTAAATTTTTAGTATTAAACTTAGAAAAAATATAAATATTCATAAACAGGTATACTTTGGTCTCTTTTCAACTCTTTAATAAGTAAAAATATATCAATTAGTTTAAATAGCTTTTTATTTATATTTAAAATTTCTATCATTTTTTTGTTTAACTTCAATCGAAAAATATAAATTAGGCACTATAACTTTAAATGAATATTTAAGTATTATAATTAGCATATTTATATATTTTTTAAGTATTAATATTTTAATATAACTATAAAAAATAATAATACATTTTATATAGTCAATAAATATGCTATAATAATTATAAAAAATAGACTATTTATAATTATTATATTGAAAATGTGGTTAAAAAGAGGCTTATGGAGTATAAAAAAAGTAATGAGTTATGAGCTAAACTTTTAGAAAACTTAAGAACAGAACCCTCCTCAATTTATTGATGAGATGAATGTTCTTGTTTTTATACTACTATAATGAATTGATGTTATTTTATTATATTTTAAATATTAATAGAAAGGAGAAAATGATTTTGCTTTTAACGAAAAAGATTATTTATAACCCAACTGAATTAGAACTTAATGTATTGAATTCTTTGGCTTTTTCATCTGCAAGGCTATGGAATATTGCTAACTATGAAAAGAAAAACTATAAAAAATTAGGGTTTTCAGAATTTCCCAATTGGTATGAGCAAAAGAAAAGACTTAAAGATGAGTTTTGGTTTAAAAATTTACCATCTCAAACAGCACAAGACATATTAGATAAATTGCAAAAATCATGGAAAAGTTTCTTTGAATTAAATAATTCAAAAGGGATTAAAAATCCTAATCCACCAAGATTTAAAAATAAAAAAGATTTATTTAATTTTACTTATCTTAATAATGGATTCGAAATAATAGATGATAATACTATTAATTTTACAATTTCTAAACAACAAAAAGATTATCTTAATGATAGATTTGCTTTCAATTCCAAATATTTAACTTTGAAAATAAATAACTTTTCAAAGGTTGAAGGTAAAATAAAAACAATAGAATTTAAACCTCTTAAAAATAAGAAATATCAGATTAATGTTGTTTATGATATGGAAAATATCGAATTAAAAAAAGAGAATGGAAAATACTTATCTATTGATATTGGCATTTCTAATTTATTTACTTGCTACGATAATGAAGGAGTTTCTTTTATAGTAAGTGGTTCTAAATACTTAGAAATAAGTCATTATTTTAACAAGAAAATAAGCCACTTACAAAGTATATCAAACTCACAACAAGTAGCAAGTGGTATAAAATATTCTAAATCAACTAAACAAATAGATAGGTTATATAAGAAAAAGCAACTACAATTAAATCATTATTTCCATAGTGCAACTAAAGAAATAGTTAAATATTGCATTATTAATAATATAAATAAAGTTGTAATAGGAGATATAAAAAACATAAGAGAAAAAGCAGACTTAGGAAAAATAAATAATCAAAAGCTCCATTCATTACCTTATGATAAAATATATAATTTGCTCTCTTATAAGTTAAGGAAAGAAGGTATAGAACTAATTAAAATAAAAGAAAGTTATACTTCTCAAGTAAGCCCTTTCGCACCAAAAGTAAGTAAAAAGTATGCAACAAAGAATAAAAGAAAGAAAAGGGGCTTATATATAGACAATCTAACATTATTTAATGCAGACAGCGTAGGAGCATTTAATATATTAAGATTATATGAACAAAAATCTAAAAAAGGAATAAAGATGCTATTTAAAGGATTAAGCAGTCCAAAGAAGATATATGTAGCTGTGTAACTCTGTAGGAGTAGCAGTATAGGGTATGGACTTCCCATATAGGTAGTATATAAGAGCAATGTATAGCTTATATATGACTATAAAAAGAAGCTCCTTATTGAAATAAGGAGTAGTTCACATGGAGATAATCAGCCAGTTAAAATTATAGCTTTGAGTAAAAAATATGACATTTTGAAAGATAGAAGTCATAAAGAATACTCAAATAAAAATAATGAAGAAATTTATATGCTGGAAGACTAAAAGGAATACGTTTTTTGATTGATTTTAAAAAAAAGAGAGGAACAAACTATGAAGACTAAAAATTTAAAGTGCAGTAAAGATGATGTTATTACTGTTTTAATTTGTATGGTAATAGGTGGATTATTTATTTATTTAGTATATCATATAATAGAACATTTTGACATGAAATATGAGGAAAATGAGAGGATATATAAATTAGATTATAGGTTAGAAGATGAAGTAGTTAAGGAGATAGAAGCTAATAAGGCTGTTGATTTAGAGAAATTAGCTAAAATAAAATTCTCTAAGATTGCTGTTTATCCATCATATAGTAGTATAAAAGATTTTAAATCTACTATTAAAGACTATAATCACACTATTCCAAAGGATTATTTTAATTATATAGTTTTTTTAGATGAAAAAGAAGAGCTTGTTAAAGTTATGGTTTTGGATAAAACATATGATATATTAGGAAATAAAAGTTACAAAGAATATTTAACTAAAAATACTACTTTTAAATTTAATAAGGTAAATAAAAATAATGATACAGTTTATACTCTGTACCAATAAGGAGGAATAATATGAATTTAGATGATAATAATTGTGAAAAACCAAAATCAAATTGTAATTCTGAAGAAGACAATAAAAAAGGAAATATAATTGCATCAGCAGTGTTTTTTATTATTTTTATGGTGTCGACTCTTCCTATGGCTATTCTTTTTGACAATGCAGATGAAAAAAAATTAGCAATTAAAGAGGCCCATACATTAGATTATAAATTAGAACAGACTATTTCAAACAGCATAGAAGCTAATAATAGCGTTAATTTAGCTAATGTAGTAAATATAGATTTTAATAAGGTTTGTATTTACTATTCATTTTCTATATTTGAATCAAAATCATCTTATGTTCCACCTTTCGCAAAATGTGCGGAAGAATTTAATGAAGAAATACCTAAAATTAATTTTAGGTATATTGTTTTTTTAGATGAAGATGGAGATGCTGTTAAGTCTCTTGTTTTAAACAAAAAGTATGATATTTTGGGTAATAGAAGTTATATGGAATATTCAAAGAAAGATACTTTATTTAGGTTTAAAAAGGTAAAAGGAGAAAATGAATACCACTATGAATTGAGTTAACTCACTATGTCTAATATAATAAAAAACTATCTATTAAAATAGATAGTTTTTTTATTATATACATGTATTAAAGAATTAATTAAAATAACCCCCATACTCCTTTGTCAATTCTGTAAAAGATTTTATTCTCTTGAAGTGTTTGTCTAATTTTTTCTTTCCAGTTTTTATTTGAGTTACATTTTTTATGTCCTTCTATTTTAGAGTATATTTCATTTAGACAAGCTTTTTTATTTAAACTTTCTAAAACATTTGCAACTAAATCTTTCCAAGTTATTTTTAGGCTATCCCTTATATCAAAAACATCTGTTTTAGTTATGCTAAAAGGGACTATAAGAGGATTATCTTTTCTTAATATCAAGACATATTCATGAGCTATCTTTATAAAATTATTGTTTGAATATATTTTATTATCACTTGTACAATTATTTTGTTTCTTTATAATAATTTGCTCTATAGTACCAAGTTTAGTCATATCTAATAGCATGGAATAAAGCTTCTTATTCTTTTTAACATCTGCCATTAAAATAGCTATTCTACCCCCTTTATCAAGAGTGTTAAATTGCTTTGTTAAACAAAAATTTAATTTCCTTATAAATTCATAGTAATCTTTTATATGAGATAAATCATTTTTTAGTATTTCATTTCCATACACATTTCCTGAAAATTTTATTATGTTCCAATATGGGGGATGCCAAAAAATAAATTCATTTCTTTCTTTAATGTCATCGTCAATTAAATCAAATCCAGTGTTCAAATCATAGCAATTTGATGATATGTTTAAATAATTTGCTACATCTTTTGTTGTAAAAGAACCAGCCATATAATCACTAATTTTGTCAAATTTATATATTTTGTTTAAGTCTAAGATAATTTTCCCACTTGTGTTCCCCCTGTAATTGTTCTTGCCAAAATCACCTCTATTTTTATAATTCACAATACTGTCCATTTTTAATAGCTCCTTTTTTAATGTTTATCTTTTTAAACTAACCAACCCGAAGACTTAAAAGTTGTACAAATCTCACCTTAAAAAATGAGTAGATATAGTTTTAATAACTATATCTTTCCTATAATTAATTATATCACTATATAAATCATATCTCAATATTTTATATAAGCAATAAAACACATAATATAATTATTAATTTATAAAAATAAACTTTGTTTTTAGTGTATAAATATACTTTATTATGTTTGATGACATTAAATATTTAAATGGATTAAAACAGATAAAAAGTAAATATAAATTTATATTTAGCAATATTGAATATGAAGAAGCTAAAGAAGAAATTAGAGATGTAATTGCTATTAAAGAAAATGGTAAATGGTTATTTACTCTTTGTAATTCCTTTTTCTTAGATGAGATGTGGGAAGATATGAGTAAAGGCGTATTTCTTAACAAAATATACACTGAAGATCGTGGATATAATGCAGTTCACAGAGTAAACTTATATAGACAAGTCTATATTGATTTTTTAGAACAATTTGAATAATATAAAAAGAGCTATCTTTCGATTTAGATAGCTCTTTTTATACTACATTTTATATAAGTAACAATATTTTTATTTCATAATAAAAATATCATGATAATGGTTTTTCAACAAATTCTCCAAATTATTTAAATTCATATAATTAATAAATATCATCATTATTAAATTATTAAACAAAAATATAATATAAAAATACATGTTTTATAATTATAAACTTTAAAAAGGAGAATGTTGATATGACTCAAAAAGATAAGGATTTATTAAGAGTAAAGATAAATGGTCTTTATTTAAGAAATATTATAAAACAGGACCATGAAATATGTGTTGAAGCTGTAAAAGAAAATGGATTAGCCTTACTCTGGGTAGAACAACAAACAGAAGAATTATGTTTAATAGCAGTAAAACAAAAAGGTGGAGCTCTTGAATATGTAAAAGAGCAAACAGTAGAAATGTGTATGATAGCAGTAAAACAAGATGGTAAAGCTCTTAGATATGTAAATTGTGACGAACTTTCAAAAGAACAGATGTCAGAACTTTGTTTAATAGCAGTAAGACAAAATGGGAATGCACTAAAATATGTAGATAATCAAACTAAAGAAATATGTTTAGAAGCAATTATCCAGAATATAAATGCTTTTAGTTTTATTAGATGGAAGGATTTAAAAGTTTCATCTAATGATTTAATAGGAATGCTTATTAAATTAACTTTTAAGTAGGGAAGTCCGATAGTTTTGAAAATATTAAAATATATTGAAGGCTAATAAATTTGATGATATAATGAAATTACCATATATGTAATATAAAATAATTATAATTTTAAAACTGAATAAGTTTGAAAGACGAAATCACTCTTGTCAGAGTGATTTTTGTTTTTAATTAATAAAGCTCAATATTATTTACATTAATTAAATTGATTAATAAATTAAGTATTTTTATTTGTATAAAATATAATTTACAATAAATATTTAATATAAACAATATAAATGTTATTATATTATTAATATTAAAGCTGGATAGGAGAATTATATGAAAAATAAAAATATAATATTAGATAAATTAAAGAATAAATTATCAAAAGAAGAATTTAGTGAATTATGCTTAGAATTAGTAATGCAAGACGAAAAGACTTTAAATGAGATTAAATCAAACTTAACAAAAGAACAAATTAATGAAATATATCTTAATGCGGTGAGGTCTGACCGTTTAGCATTACAATTTATAAAAGAAAAAACACCTAAAATATGTTTAGAAGCTGTAAGACAAGATGGTTTAGCAATTAGATGTATAAAATTGGATGAGTTAAAGAGAAAATTTTCAAAAGAGCAAATAGAATCAATATGTTTAGAGGCAGTTAAAGAGAATGGAGATTCTCTTATGTATATAGTAGAGCAAACAGAAGAAATGTGTTTAATGGCAGTAAGACAAAATGGTATGGCTTTAAAGCATGTAAAAAATCAAACAGATAAGATATGTCTTGAGGCGGTAAAACAGGCTGGATTAGCTTTATGGTATGTAGAAGAACAAACTTATAATATATGTATAGAGGCAATAAGAAATGATGAACATGCTTTAGTATTTGTAAAAGATTACCAAATTGACAAAATACGTTTAGAAGCAATTAAAAATCCATATGTATATAGGCTTGTGAAGTGATGTAAATTAAATAGTAAGCTCTTAGTGTAACTAATTAAAAACTACCTTAATAGAGATATTTAATCCTTTTTTAAGGTAGTTTTAATAAAGAAGTCCTCTAAATTAATCGATAGCTTTTAGTTCATTAAATTTAGTTGAAAAATTTTATTCAAAAGAAAAAACAATTTCATTCTCTTTGAGCTGTGTTTTTCTTATCTTATTAAAAAAATCATATAAATTTCGAACCTCTTCTAAAGTGCCAATACATCTTAATATTTCCTTACAATCGTCAAAAAAATCTTTTTCTATCTTTTTAAATTCATTGTTCCTAATTTTAATTTCTTCTTTTTCTAAATTATCATCACTGAAAAAGTCCACAAAATTTTGTAAAAAATTAAACTCCATCTGCCCTATTTTATTAGATTTAATAACCTTATTACCTATCTTAGCAAAAATTAAATAATTAAAATTCATTAAAAACACCTTCCTATTTAAAATATTTTCTTTAAAATAAACATTTAAAAGCTAATATAATATAGTAAATTTCTTTAATCTTTATAATTTTTAATTATGATATTAGTTAATAATATATTAATTTTCTAAAGGTATTAAAAAAGATAGTGCATCCATGTTAAAATAACCTTAGATGCTAAAAGGGGAGATGCAAAGTGAAGCAATTAAAACTTGATTTAGAAAGAATAAAAAAAGAGCCTTGTTGTCTAAAAAATATAAAACAAAACTATGAACTGTGCTTAGAAATGATAGGAGAATGTGGAGATGCTTTACCTTTTGTTAAATGGGATGAATTAAACCTTACTAAAAAGCAAGAATATAATATATTTGTTAAGGCAGTAAAAGAAAATGGATTAGCTATTAGGTATATAAAAGAACAAACCCCAGAACTATGCTTAATAGCATTAAAGCAAAATAATAAGGCATTGAAATATATAGAAAATCAAACAGATGAGATATGCTTAAGAGCAGTAAGAAAAGATGCAAGATCTTTAGAGTATATAAAAAAACATAATTATAAATTATGTTTAGAGGCTGTAACTAAATGGGGAGTATCATTAAAATATATAAAGTGGGATGATATGAGTATAACTGATAAACAGAAATACAACTTATATATTAAAGCAGTTAAACAAGAAGGCTTAGCTTTATTGTGGATAGAGGAGCAAACAGAAGAACTATGTATTGAAGCAGTTAAGCAAAGAGGGCTATTATTATCGAGTGTAAAAGAGCAAACAGAAAAAGTATGTTTAGAGGCAGTAAAAGAGAATGGTTTAGCTCTTGAGTATGTAAAGGAACAAACTCCAGAGATATGCCTTGAAGCAGTAAAAGAGAATGGACTGGCCTTAAGGTTTGTAAAAAATCAACTCGATGAAATGTGTAAAGAAGCAGTGATGGAGAACGGATTAGCTTTATTATGGGTTAATAATCCAACGGAAGAACTCTCTTTGATTGCATTAAAACAAAGAGTTGGTAAGTAATGTGTTTAAAATAAAAGAAAGCTATTTAAATTAAATAGCTTTCTTTTATTACATATAATATTAAATAAATACCCTAAAAAGATTATTGTAGCATTTCCAGCAACATTTCAGCTATTATATCAACATCTGTGTCTAAAGGATATTCATTATACCCATTTTTATCCCAAAATTCTAATTTGACATAACTCAAATTCCTTTCTGTTATAAATTTTTTTGTTTTATTTATCACTTCTACTTTTTCTTTATCTTCCTCATAGTGGCAAGAATTACATCTTACATGATTTAAAAATAATTCAGAAACTGCCATTTCTTTATTACAAATAGGACATCTCATATTATCACTCCCTAATTAAAAATATTTTTTAAATAAACTAAAATATAATATAATATATTGTGTTTCTTAAATATTTATCATTTTACAGATAATGTTTTTAATTAAAGTATAATTTAAAGATACTAAACAAACTATTATGAATAGGGATAAACTCTTTAAGTTAGTAATTAAAGAGTTTATAATATGTCCAGATGAAAAGAAAACTTTCAATAAAATATAAGAAGGAGGAGCTACTCGTCAAAATATTAAAAAGTAAGTAGTTAAAGTATAAGAATTGACCATATTTTGAGTAGCAGAATACATATGTCACAATACGAAGTTGATTTAAAAAAAGTAAAAGAAAATGGATTGTATTTAAAAGAGGTTGAAAATCAAACAGAAGAAATATGTTTAGAAGCAGTAAGACAAAATGGAGTATACTTATACTTTGTAAAAGAGCAAAGTATAAAAATTTGCACAGAAGCCTTGATATCAAATGCAAGTGCTATTTATTTTATAGATAATGAAAAAATAGATAATTATATAGAAAAATTCAAAGTAAGAGAATTAAAGGCTACAGACAGGAGTAAAGGGGTAATAGCTATAAAAGAAAATGAAGAGTGGCTATTTTCTATAGAATGTAAAAAGAATATCTCAAGAGATGAATTTATGAAGATGATTTACAAGATGGATAAATATAATAAACAAATATATATTGATTTTGTAGAAAAACTTTCAATTTAAAAGGTTTTAAGTTTATATAAAAAGAATTAAATAAATAAGGATATATTTAATTAAAAAATTTAAGACAAGGAGATATGTTATGGATCAGATAATAATGGACCTAAAAAAAGGAAAGGTTAAATTAAAAGATGTAGATTTTAAAAAAAATAGATTTACTCAAAGTGAAATTGATGAAATTTGTATGGTTGCAGTAAAAGAGGATGGCTTAAACCTACAATATGTAAAGAATAAAACTCCAGAGATTTGTTCAGAGGCTATTAAACAAAATAAAGTGGCCAGGATGTATGTAAATTGTAATCAAGAAGAGAATAATGCTTGGTTAAACATTTAAACATTAAAAAGCTTCCCTAAAATAAAAGGAAGCTTTTTTTTTATGACAAAATAAAAAATCGCTTAAACGCCATAAAAGCGATTTTATAATAGTGAAGCATGCGTAGGAATACCTATCAGACCATACTTCAAGATAAAGGTGCGTCGCACTTTACGATAAACTGAATTATCTTAACTTTATCCCTGGAGCAATTGCTTTGTTTTACCTGTAAGCCCAATAAACAGGACTACCCAAGAAATTTATGCCTATTTATTAGGCAGTGGAATTGCTTACCACTAAAATCATATAAAAAAAATATTTCATATAACTCTTTTAAAATCTTGGTATTTAAAATAAAAAAATGATAAACTTTTTATTAAGTATTATATATATTATACCATTAATATAACTCAGATTCAAGTATATTCAATTATATATAAAGCTTTTTATATCTATAACAGAGTATATAAAAATTAAGTTTATACTAATAAAAATTAGAGAGGTAGTATCAAGTTATAAAGGGGAGTACAAAGAAGTTCTGGGTAGCATGTAAGAAGATGAAATAGTTTTTATTTAATAGTTAATTTCTAAATTAAAGTAAGGCTATATATGCTTAGAAAAAATTAAAATAGTTTGAGGTGAATGATTTATGAATATTACGGAGTTTGGTAAATTTTCGAGAAAATTAAGGATAGAAAAAGAGGAGATTCTTAGAGATATGTCTGAAAAATTAAATGTGACTGTCTCTTATTTGTCTGCTGTAGAAACTGGGAAAAGAAGTATTCCTAAAAGTTGGGAAAATATAATGATAGAAAAATATAATCTTAATGGTGAAGAACAACTAAAATTAAAAAAAGCAATAAGTGATTCTGCTACAAAGATTAAGATAAATATGAAAGACGTTACAACAGAAGAAAAAAAATTATTATTTTGTTTTCTCAAAAACTATAAAAATTTAAGTACGAAAGATAAGTTAAAGATCAAGGAGATTCTATTAAAAGAAAATTGAAAATAGCTATAAATCAAAAAAGGAATGATATCTATCATTCCTTTTAAAAAAATTAAGGAGGTCACTTCTTTGATTTAAAATAAAAAAATTAATTGTAATTATGATATAAGTATATCATTTAAAAAATAATTTTGCAACGTTTTTTATAAACAATATAAAATTAAAATAAAAAATAAGTTTTTGTATATAATAAATGAAAAAGTATTATTAAAATAATAAGGAGTGAAATGAGGATGACTCAATATGAATTTGATTTGGCTATGGTAAAAGAAGATGGGGTATACATGATGAATGTTGATAAACAAAGTTATGAAATGTGTATAGAAGGAGTGAGAAGCAACAAAAAAGCAATTTTGTATATAAGATGGGATGAACTTAATTTAACTAAGGAGCAGAAAAACAATATATATTTAGAAGCTGTAAGAAATGATGGCTTAGCACTTGAGTATATAGAAGAACAAACAGAAGAAATCTGTATAGAGGCAATTAGACAAACCAATCAAGCTATTTTATTCGTAAAAAATATGACTAAAAATATATATTTACAGTCTATAGCTTAATTTAATTATTAATCTTAGAACTATTTAAAAAAGGGTGATTCTATTTGAATCATCTATTTTTTTACAAAAAATAGAAAATGGGTTACTAAAGACCAATAACATATGTAATAATTGTCATAGAAGAATATAGAAATATTAAACTAATTAGATTAAGAAGATATGTAAATATGGGGAAAGGTAAGGTTGATAAAATGGGATTAAATATTTTTAATATATGGGAAAGTATTGGTAAGAAAACACCATTTGCGGTGAAGCGAACTAATTGGTCTAACAAAAATATATATGCAATTGTAGATAAAGTAGAACCAGATGGTAATGGATATGGCAAAGCTTATGGAACTCCCACTGAAAATGGTGAGTTTTGTTCATATTGGCAGACTGACAAAAAATGGAGGGAAAGCAGATTAATCCCAAATAGTGGTGTATATAGTTGGGAATATATAAAAGATGTCCCATTAGAAATTAAAAGAGAAAATTCTAATAAAAAAACAGTGGAAGTTGATAAAGTGGAAAAGCCTGTTAGTGGCATTTATGATATTGAGACCAATATAGATTTTGGAAAGTATAGAGGCTTAGAAATTGGTAAATTAATTAACTTGAATCCAAATTACTTAATTTGGGCAATAGAAAATATAAGTAAATTTAAATTGAGTTGTAATGCAATTAATGAACTATGTAAAAAAATAGAAGTTAAAAATGAAGTTGTTCAAATAAATAATGAAAAAGGTAAATAAATCTTAATTGGAGGATATGAGATGAAGGTGTTAGATGAATTTCAGATGAAAGAGAATATTAGTTTAATAGGAAAAGTGTGGGATCTATTTAAAAATGATTTATTGGAATTAGTCAAATCAACAGATGATGATATAAGTACAAAAGCAATGGTAGAAATGATTAAATCAATAAAAGAACGATTAGAGCTAACTACGGAAGAAATAAAAGTTATAGACAAATGGACCATATGCTTCATTGAGGGATGTAAAAAATATGATGCTAAAATAATTAAAATTATGGATATGACAATAAAAAAATTAGAAGAAGATTTTTATAATAACTAAATACAAAAATAAAAGGTTGGACTTGAAATTTGATTCTTTTTCAAGTCCAACCTTTTTTAATTATCTTCTTTTAACTTCGGGGAGTAAGGATATCCTCTAATCAAAATATAAAGATAAGTAAAACTTGAATCTAATGTTAGTAATGTAAATAGCATCAATAAAACTAATTCTATAGTACTACAATTATAATTTAATAAAAGCTTATATGTAACATAAAGACTTAAAGAAAGCATAATAATTGTATTTATTAATAATAATGGAGTAAATACAAAGAAAATGTTTATTATCATTGGTAAAATAAATATAAGAAATACATAATTAGGTAATCTCGCTAATTTAAGTAAAGGTAAAACATCTAATATGGGAACAAAAGCAAGCCAAGGTCTCTTTATATTAGCCCTTAAGCTTAACATATATAATCCATATCCATTTAAAAGATATAGAGTTATAGTTAATATAATATTTAAAGTATTAATATTTCTATAAAAAAAATCTAACAATAAATACACTTCCTTTCAGAATTTATAATAAAAAATTATATTAGTAAGATAGTATAGTATTGTAATTTAAAATATATAATAATTTGTTGACTATATAAAATAAAAATAGTAAAATTTATATAAAATATATACTATATTAGATGATTTTATGTTTAACTTATAGTTAATGAATATATATATTATATATGGAGGTGTTGTTATGGCAAGTAGCTATCCAGAATTAATAAATGAATGTGAATCTTTAGGTTACTATCTCAATGAAAAAATGTATATAGAAGGACAGCCTAAAAAGGGAAAACAAAAATTAAGTGAAAAAGAATTATGGGAAGTTTTAGAAGAAATTAGAAAAGATTTGTTTGAGTTTTATGACGAAGGAGCACAAGCATTAGGATGGAGATAATTAATAATAAATTTGAGAGGTGGATTATATGATTTTTGAAGAAAGTAAAGAGTTTTTAGTGTCAAGGATAACTGATATAATGGGAAAGCTTCAAGAATATAAATTGGAAAAAGAAGACATAGAGGGACATGATTCTTGTGAAGATATTATAACTAATATAAGTTTATTGGGTAAATATAGAGATTTAATAGAAATAGGATACCAAGATCATTATAAATTAAATAATGAAAGAATACTAAAGTATCCTTGTATTTATAAACATTTTAAAGGTAATTTTTACGCAACTATAGGCTTAAGTAAGCCGATGGATGAAAAAAGCTTAATAGAGCTTCTTTCAGGGGATCCAGTAACTGAAGGTAGACATTATTTACTGTATAATTGCTCTTTTATCTCAAAGCATACAGAATCAGGTAAAAATATATATATGCATAAAGATAAAATGGGAAATCTTTACCATTCAGAAGAACAAGTTGACTGTGAGTTAGTTATATATAAATCTTTAGAATATGATAAAAATGAAGTGTATGCAAGGCCTTTAGAAATGTTCTTATCTCATGTAGATAGATTAAAATATCCTGAATTTCAAGAATGGAGATTTGAAGAAATTAAATAATATAAAATATGTAATAATTAAACTAACATAAAGAATAAATATCATAAAACTATTTATTATATATTAAAGTGATAAATTAATTGCCTCCTTCCAAGGGGCAATTTTTTATCGAAAATATGAAGGAGGTTTTTTACATATATGAATAACTTTATATCAGATTCATTTTTATCCTTATATAAGGATAAAGAAGACTTAATGGGGGTTCTTGGTAAGTTTGTTTACCTTAGAACATATTCAAGATATTTAAATGATTTAAAAAGACGAGAGCTTTGGTATGAGACATGTAAAAGAGTAGTTGAATATAACATAGGTTTAGAAGAAAGCTTTCTATTAAAACACAATAAAACAATATCTTTTAATGAGTTAAAAGAAGAAGCAGAATTTTTTTATGATAATTTATTTAATTTAAAAACATTCCCATCTGGAAGAACTTTATATATGGGTGGCACTGAGATAGTAGATAAATATCCTTTATCAAACTATAATTGTGGTTTTATGAGTTTAAATTCATTTGAATCTTTTGAGGATCTATTCTACTTACTAATGGTTGGGTGTGGTGTTGGATTAAGGATAACAAAGACAGAAGTAAATAAGCTTCCTAACATTAAAGCAGTAGAGGTAGAACACATACATGACCCTAATTTTAGAAAAAAAGAATTAAAAAAGAGATATCTTAATTTCTTAAATGGAGAAAATGAAAAAAATCCATATGATGAAATAGAAAATACTGTTATAAATATTATTAATACAGATACTATAGAACTTAAAGTCGGAGACTCTAAAGAAGGATGGGTGGAGGCTTTAAGGTATTACTTCAAAATAATATCAGAAGATACATATAAAGATATCAGGAAAATTATAATAAATTATTCTTATGTAAGAGATGCAGGAGAACCATTAAAAAGATTTGGAGGAAGAGCTTCAGGCCATGAATCTTTGTTAGTGATGTTTAAAAAAATAAATAACATTACTTTAGGTATAAAGAAACTTTCTACTGTAAATTGTTTGGATATAGCTACTATAATCTCTGAAAATGTTGTTTGTGGAGGAGTTAGAAGAAGTTCTCTTATTATATTATGTGACTCAGATGATGTTGATTTAATAAATGCAAAGAAAGATATATATTCTATAGACAAAAATGGGAACTTTCTAATTGATGAGAGTATTGGCCATAGAAGAATGAGTAATAATTCAATTTTATTTCAAAAAAAGCCATCTATAGACAAAATCAAGGAGATAATGGAGTCTATAAAAAATAATGGAGAACCAGGATTTCTAAATGGAGAGAATGCATTAAAAAGAAAAAGTGACTTTGAGGGTTGTAATCCTTGTGGAGAAATCTTATTAAAATCAAAGAGTTGTTGTAATTTAACAACTACAAACTTAGTGAACTTTATTAGTAGCAATAAATTAGACATAGAAGCTTTAAAATCGGTTTTAAGGCTATCCGTTCGAATTGCTTTAAGAATGACTTTGATTGATGCAGAACTTAAAGAATGGGATGAAGTAATGAAGTCAGACAGAGTAATAGGAGTATCTCTTACAGGTATAATGGACATGTTTAATCTAACTAATATGACTTATAAAGAATTAGGTGAAATTTTAAATACTCTTAGAGATGTTGTCCATGATGAAGGTAAAAGATATTCTAAAGTGTTAGGGATAGAAGCTCCCAATCTAATGACAACAATTAAACCAGAAGGATCTATCTCGACTTTACCAGGAGTCAGTTCAGGAATCCATTTCTCTCATTCCCCATATTATGTTAGAAGAGTTAGAATCTCAAGCTCTGACCCATTATATAAAGCTATAGAGGAATATAATTCATTTCCTATCTTTAATGAAATAGGAAGTTCTAATATAAAGGTGATAGAGATACCAGTAAAATCTTATGCAGGTAAGACTAAATACAATGTAAGTGCTTTAGAACAATTGGAATTATATAAGTTAACTATGGAAAATTGGACAGACCACAATACAAGCATTACAGTACATGTTAGAGAAGAAGAATGGGAGATTGTATCAAAATGGGTTTATGAGAATTTTAATTCTATAGTTGGAATAACTTTCTTACCATTAGCAGAAGAAACTTATCCTCTTATGCCATTTGAAAAAATAAGTGAAGAAGAATACTATAAAAGATTAAAAGATATAAAACCTATAAATAATGATTATTTAAGGTTGTTAGAATCAGATTCATTTGAAGAACAAGATATATATGAAAGTGCTTGTACTTCTGGAGCATGTCCAATAAGATAATTAATAAGGCTGTCTCTATTGAAAATTAAAGACAGCCTTATAGTTATTTTTTATAATTATTAAAATATATTACATTAGAAGATTCTTTATTAAAACTAATATTGTTGAAGTTATTTGTTTTAACTTTTTTTATTAGGATTTTAACATTTTTATTAACAAAATAAAAAGCTATTTTAAGTATTGATATAATAAAGCTAATTAATCTAAGCAATAGAGAAATAACTACTATAATAAATAATGCACTTATTATAAACTCTAAAACATTCGACGAAATTGTAGCTTCTGCATTTCCTTTTAAAAAATTTACATTATTTATAATTTCCTTTAAGAACATAAAACGCACCCTCTTTTTATATATGAATCTCCTTAAAGCATATAATTATATGCTTTAGAGAAGCACCTGTTATTGAATTTATTTGAATGAAAAAATAATACTAATCTAATTTCAGACTTGAATTATAATAGATTATTTACTATAATAATATAATTATATTCCTTTATTTGTCAATAAAAATGAAATAAAAATTTTTTATAAAAAATAGAAAGGAGGGAATTGATGGAGAAAAGAAAAAATATTACTATTATATTTAAATTAAGTTGTTTTTTAATGTTAGTTGTAGTTTTTGGTTGTGCATATTTACTTAGTGGAAATATTTAATATAAAAAGAACTGCTTTTAGCAGTTCTTTTATTATTGCATTTTGTCTATTAGTAAATTACCAATTTTAGTGATGCTACTGCTCCAATTATAATCTGGACCTCCAAATGGTAGCATACAATACATAGTATTTACACCATGTATGGATAATCCATTATAATAAACACCACCAACAGTAAGATATTTCTCTTTTAAGGTTTTAGCTGTTTTTAATATATTGTCTCTCTTTGTATTTGAATTTATTCCATTACTTGATGGAGAATATACTCCAAATCCTGTTAGATTGTTATCATTGATTGCTCTTTGACTTGTTCCCCAGGCACTTTCTTGAGCTGTAAGTGAAGCTAAAAAGATAGCATTTACTCCATAGATATTTTCTGCTTCAACGTATATTGGAGCCAATTCATAAAGAGCTGTTCCTTCTAATGCTCTATATAAATCTTCAATAGAAACATTGCTTTTTTCTAACAAATTTTCTGGATTAAAAGAAATCTTTTCATTGGGCTTTCTCTCTATTATTTCTTTTAATTTTAAAAGTTCGGTTTTCAATGATTTTAATTTTTCTTCTTCATCTTTTTTATCTTTATTAGCGTTTTCTAATTTTGTTAAGTTTAACTCTTGGAGTTCAATTAGTTGTTTTTCTTTTTCGTTTAAGTCATTTAAAGATTTATTATTAACCACAAATAGTTTGGTCATTATGTCTAAATTATTCATTAGCTCACTTAAAGAATTACTCTTTAATACAAGCTCTAATATATCTAAGTTGTCTTTACTTAAGTTTTTAAACTTATAGGTATTTATATCTTTTTTTACTTTATATTTAGATTTCACTATATTTAAATTTCCTGTATTTGTTTTTATAGAATTTTTAATGTTTTTAATTGTATTATCTATCTCGCTGAGTTTATTTTCTGAACTTGTAATATCTTTATTCAATTTAATTCTTTGTTGTTCATAATCTAAATTTGGAGTAACAGCAAAAGCATTTCTTTCAATACAAGAAAATAAAACTGAAAAGGTCAATATAAATAAAACTATTTTATATTTTAATATAGATATAAGCCTGCTACTCAAAATATGGTCAAATATATCCATATCGAGATTTTTCCTTCTTCACTGGACCTCGCCTTGCCTAAGCTACTACGATTTGGTATAGTTCTCCAAAGGCTTAAATTCCGAAGTTAGCCCTCCGTACATATATAAGTGCTTTTAAGCTATCTTATATTTTTTAGCATTTTTAAGATTAATACTTGCATTTAAATCTCTATCAATAGATAATCCACATTCACATTTGTACACTCTATCTTTAAGTTTTAAACCTTTATTAACCTCTCCACATTGGCTACAAGTCTTTGATGATGGATACCATCTATCAACTACTCTAAGTTCTATATTATTTTGTTTACACTTAGCGGTTAGTTTAGTTCTAAATTCAAAAAACTTTTGACTTGATATAGCCTTTGATAAATGCTTATTCTTCATCATTCCACTAACATTTAAATCTTCAATAGTTATATAGCTTGGTTTTTGCTCTATTACCTGAAATAATGTTTTATTAATATAATCAGTTCTTATATTAGTCAATCTTTGATGAAGTTTTTGTACTTTGACTACTTGCTTTTGAATATTTTGACGAGTAGCTACTCCTTCCTTTATATTTTTATTTCTTAATTTAAAACCTTCATATTTCCTTGAAAGTTTTCTTTGCTCTCTTTTTAGTTTCTTTTCAACTTTTTTGACAGTTGAAGTCTTGTTTATATTTTTAAATTTACTTCCATCTGAACATATTGCAAAATCTTTAATTCCTAAGTCAATACCTATTCCTTCATTAGTACATTTAGATACTTGAATATCATCTTCCTCAACTAATATAGATACATAGTATCTATCAGATTTTTGACTTACTGTACCACTTTTAACTATTGAATTTGTTGGTATATATCCAAATTCTTTTAGTCTTACCCAACCAAGAGTAGGTATTTTGACCCTATGCCTTTCAATAGTCCAATCAGTTTTATTATTCTTTGGAAAATAAGCTTTAACATCTTGATTTTTCTTTTTCTTGAACTTAGGAAATCCTTTAGTTTTTTTAAAGAAATCTTTAAAAGCTTTATCTCCATTCATAATAGCTTGTTTTGTAGCCTTAGAAGATACATCTTTAATCCATTTCATATCTTGGTTATTAGGAATATATTCATTATTTAACCATTTAGAAAAATCAATTCCACTGATAAATTTTCCTTCTCTTTCATAAATTTCTTTATTGTGAGCAATATAGAAGTTATATATAAATCTACTAACACCAATCGTTTGATGTATTTTAGAAATTTGTTCAGTAGTAGGATTAATTTCTATTTTGTATGCTCTTTTCAACTTCTTCATCCTCTCTAATCTTTTTCTTGTATTTTCTTAATCCATATATGTGACAACTAAAAATATGAAGTATTGATATTATATCTTGAACTAATTCTTCTTGTGGTGAAAGACTTTCATTATTTACAACTATAATATCTCTTTAGCATTTGCATATTGTCTAAGAAACTCCACTTGATTTTTCAAATCACCTTTTGACTATAATTTACTATAAACAACTATATTTATCTATGTTTTTATTAACTAAAGACTACCTCCTTTTTATTTTTTATAAGATTTTAATACATTAGTTGTTTAAAGTAAATAGATTTTTTGCACTATATAAAATAACCCTTTAAAAAAGGGTTATTCTATATAGTTTAAATAGGAACACATCTATTATAATAATATATAACTAATTCATCTTCACTGTAAAATACCATGTCGTATTTTGGTTTAAGATATTTAATTTTATTTTCGATGTCCTCATGTGTATAATTCGCTACATCTATTTCATAGACTCCATATTGGCTTATATCCATCAATCTATTCTTCTCTATCATTTTTAATTTCTCTAACAGATCATCATATCCCTTTAAAGTAAAACCAAGCATGTTATATGAAAATTTATTATCTTCATCGACTCTAATAGCGACGTTAAACTCTCTTTTAACTTTTCTTTTTTTTACAAACAAAATATAAAGTTCATCAATCAACTCTGCTTTTCTTTCACTATTTAGTTTATCTTTATTAAACTCAATCATTTTTTCTATTTGATTTATTCTTTTACTTAATACACCAAGTTCTTTAGAAAGAGAACTTTTTCTATTAATAAAACTTGTTCTAAGACTTTTTATTTCATCCATTATTTCATATATATTCTTTGACATAATCCCATTCTCCTTTGTATATTAAAATTTTTTTTAAAAAACTATTTTATTAAAACAATATATTATACGGTTTAAAAAAATTTATATTATATTAGTAGTACATTTTTTTTGATAATAAGATATTTAATTAAAATTAAAAAATATGGACAAATATTTTATATATAAAATATAAAAGCTTTGTTATATAATAATAAATAATATACTATTGATTGGAGATGAGAATTTAAATCTTGTTATTTTTTATAGGGGTGTTTTTTTTATTATTTTTTAAAGTGTCTTTTGACGAACTTAAAAAGTACAATTGTTCATTTAAGGTAGTATTTATTTTATCTATATTACTGGTTTATAGTTTTATTGGAGTAGCAGATTTTAAAATAGATGCCATTTTGTATAGTTGTATTATCCCAGTGCTGATTAGTATCTCATATATAGATTTAAAAGTAAAAGAAATACCAGATAAACTTATATTTATAATTTTTATATATGGATTAGTTCTAATAGTTATAAATAAAAATTACATTAACCATAATATGTTTATTTTAAATAATTTAGGTTCCAGTTTTAGTTTATTCTCCATATATTTAGTAATAGCAATTATTACAAATGGGGTAGGCGGAGGAGATATAAAGCTTATGGGAGCTTTAGGGTTATTTTTTAATACAAGTAGTATTTTTAAGTTATTAGTATATCCTGTTTTTTTAGGAGTAATAATGTCTGTTTTTTTAGTTGTTTTGAAAAAAGCAAAATTAAAAGATAATTTCCCTCTTGGACCAGCAATCTCTATAAGTACATGTCTTATATTTTTAATTAATTGTATATAAGTACAAATATATAATAAGGATAAAAATAAAGAAGACTTAATAAAAGTCTTTTAAAACATTTTATTAAATCTTCTTTATCCCCTCTAAATTTTTACCTTTTTAGAAATACACAATATACTGTGACCATTTTTTATATTTTGTTATTATATATAGTGAAAGTACTTAATATAACAAATTTCTAATTTAATAAAAGATACATTTAATTTTAAAAGAAAGTGAGAGTAGTAATATGAAATGCTTAATAGTAAAAGAAAAATGGGCTGATTTAATTTTAAGTGGAGAAAAGACTTTAGAATTAAGAAGTAGGAATACTAATGTCAGAGGGACTATAGGGATTATAAAAAGTGGAACAGGACTTATATGTGGGACTGTAGATATTGTAAGTAGTTATGAAATAACTGATGAAGAATATATAGAATTAAAAAATAAACACAAAGTTCCATATTCAAGGGAACAGATAAAATATAAAAAGATATTTGCATGGGAATTACATAATCCTATTAAATACAAAGGTGGTATTAAATATAAACATAAAAAAGGATGTGTAGTATGGATTAATATATAATAAAATTAATTACATTTTATTGATTATAAACAACGTAAATGGTATACTTATTATAAAAAATAGAAAGGAGGTATTATTGAGATATAAGATATTTCAATAAAATTATTATTGCCTAAAAATTATTTCGAAGATAGATCAAATTTCACAAAGTATCCTGGTTTTGTAAGTGTAGGAGATAGAGTTTTAATCATAAAAAAAGAGGATCAAGGAGCTAAAACAAAAGATGTCTTGGTGGAAGGTATTGTTTTGAGAGTATTATCTAAAGGCAAATATTATTCTAATGGTGTAAAAGTAGAAATAACACCAGTTGACAATATTGAAAGTAGTGAAACTGTAATTGGAAGAATACAATATTTTGTTCAAAATTAAATAAATTAAATCATAATAGGATATTGTCTAAAATGTATAGATAATATTCTATTTTTTATACTATTAAAATTATTAAAGAGGTGTATTCAGTGGCAAAAAATAAAATGATAAATTTATTCCATTCAGATGAAGTCTTTGGATATATAGCTATAGAAGCTAATTCTATATGTGATAATTCATTTAATTCAGTCTCTAAAAACGTTTACATGTTAAAGAGAAAACTTACTAATGACAAAGTATTATGTGTAAATATGGGAAAGCAAAAAAAAGAATATAAAGATTTAATGGATATGGTTTTTTTAACTCAAAACAATAAAAAAGTAAAGATCTATGATAATAAGTTTAATACAGGTGAATTTGATATTTTATTTAAAAAAGATGGATATTCTATAGGAGACATATATGTAATAAAAACTCAAGAAGATAATGGAGAAAATTATAAAGTGATTTTGGTAACTGACTTGTATGTCTTATTTTTTAATAGCAATAATAAACTTATATTATACCGTTTTGATGAACTAAATAATATGAATATTATAAAAATGAATTGAAAATATTTTTTATATTCAACGAATTGTATAATTTCTGTTGACTATATTCAACGAAAATCATATAATAAAAATATAAAATTAAAATAATAAGAAGGAGAAGTAATGAGATATTTAGAAATAGAATTGTTCCTAAAATTAGAAAAAGACGTATTGTATGTGAATCTTCCAGAATATCTAAGTAAGGGCATGAATTATCAATTTTTAAGATCAAAAGAATCAAAACAATATCATCATAAAAATAAGATCAAGCTTTATAATTATTCTTTTTTAACTCCAATAGAAGAAGATAAAATTTATAAAAAAGATAAAGCATATACATTAAAAATAAGATTTATGGACTTAAATATAGTAAATATTTTTTTTAACTCATTAGGAACTATAATGAACCCATATTTTACAGTATTAGGTAAGAGGTATGATTTTAAAGAAAAAGATAAAGACATTAGATATTTAACCACAATTACTCCTGCGATTATTAAAATTAAAAATAACATAACATTAGATATGAGTACCATGGATTTAAACTTAGTAAAAGAAAGAATACTAAGAAACACTTGTAGAAAATATAATATGTTAAATTATGATAATATAAAACCTCATGACTTCGTTGAAAATGTAGAACTTTTAAATAGAAGTTCTATTGGTTTTAATTATAAAAATGCATTAGTGATAGGTAATAAATATAAGATAAAAATTAAACCAGATGAATTATCCCAAGAGATGGCTTTTGTTATATTGGGTGTTGGTCTTTTAGAAAAAAATAGCCTTGCATTTGGGTTTTGTGTATAGATAAGAATATAGAGAAAGGAGAGTCTACTCATAAAAATGTATTGAATTATGTACTGAGTAGTAAATTTTTACTTATGCAAGAGGTTATTAATAGACTAAAGAAGCTAAAGGAAGCTTATGGGGATGATATTTTAATAAAACATGCTATTGTCCCAAAAGGTTGTTATTATAAGATAAAAAAAGATGGTAGTATTGTATCTTTTATAAACGATGATGAGAAAAATTTTCAATTAAATGAAGAATATCCTTTTTTTAAACAACGAATATTTTATGAAAGAATGATTAATGCAAATAAGTGTCTGAATCAAGAAAGAGGCCTTGGAAAAAAAATACATTCAGTCACGCCTTATGCTTTAATTTTTAAAATAGAAACTTTTAATAATTTATTATTTAGCGATTTTTTATATAGCCATTTTAAAAAGATGAAAGAAGATTATAATAATAGTTTAAATATAGAAGAAACTATCACACATTTTGAAGCATGTTTTGATACTATAGAGGAGGATTGTGGAACTTTTAATAGTAAGACTCCTGATAAAATATTTATTTTTTTAGATGAAGATTTAGAGTTATATAAAGAAGCATATAATTCTTATGTATCTAAAAAATGTTTTATCTCAGAGGATACCAAGGTTGTTGTAGATGGTCAGATATATGGGATACCACATTTTAGTATAAATTTAAACAAGGGTAAACCAACCTTATCGAATAATCCTTATAATGACTTTTTATTTAGATTGACATTGGAAGATAGCATGTTGCTATTGTCTTTATTAAAAATAAAAAATAGTTCTATAAATGAACTTCTTAATAATGATAAAGTTTTTAATGATCTTGAATTAGAGTTAGAGATTGGTAATAATGCAAATGATAAATCTAATGAAATAGTAAGTATTGAAATGAAAGCAGACTATAGTAATAAGTGTTTAGATTTTGAAGAATCTATAATACTGCAATCTATGTTTTCTAATGAAAATATAATTAATTTAAATATAGATAGAAAAAATTTATTAAAAAAAATAGATGAAGCTTTGCAAATAAAAAATGGAGTAAATAATATGACATTAGAAAAAGCTTTATCTCTTAAAAAAGATAATTATAATGACTTTATTAACAGATTAGGCAATTTAGATTTAGCCCAATCTATTATATCAAATAAAGATTTACTGACATATTACTTTATAGAGGATAAAGATATTTCAATCAATAAAGAAATTGAAAAAATAGTTTTTTATATGTATTTGGAAGGAATTAAAAATGAAAAAGACTTAAACAAATCCTCTTTAGAAAGAATTAGAAAAAAGATTGATTTTATGATTAGTATTTTAATGACTTTGTATAAAGAAGGAGGATATAAAGAAATGCCAAGTAATTTAAAGAAAATCTGGGATAAACTAATAAGTGCTAAAAAAGGTAAAGAATATGAATATGAAATTGAAAGCGATGAAGAATTTTTCTTTGTAAGTGCCCAACTATTATATTGGATAAATACGACAGGTACATTTTCTTCAAAAACAAATGATTATATACAAAACATATTGTCTTTAAGAGACTCAAATCAATTAAAAGAAAAAATGATTGATGGATATGAAACTTATTTACACAATATCCCTTTAGGGAACAATTTTGCTAATAGATTATATAGTAAGTTACTTTTATATAAAGAAAGTCAAAATATAAAAATAAAAGGGATTTATAAATATTATTTTCACTCTGGATTATTTGGGGAGAACATAAATTATATAAAATGTTAACTAACCTATAAATAACAATTGATAAATTAGAAAAAGAGTACTCTATATCTTAAAAAATTACTGGATATAGCTAAGGTATAGGATTAAATAATTAAAAAGGAAGGAGAGTTATATAAAAGGGGTAATATACTGCTTCTTTTATATAACATAATATATATATGAAAAATAGAGTTTTTGGGATGATAGGAATAGGGTTAAATAATGCAAATATAAATGCAGATATGACTGGAAATCCAGTACGACATGGAGAAGAATTTACTGCAAGTCCCTTTAGTATTAAATACTTATTTAGAAACTACTGGAATACAAAAGGGATAGATGTGTTTTATATGAGGTCTTATGTAGTAGATAAAAAAAATAAAGGTTTAGTACCAAGAAGTTTAGAAAAAAGGCTTGAACAAAAAGTAGAGAATATTAATAAATTAAGCGAAATAGAGATACAAAGAGAGTTATTTAAATATATAGATGTGTCTTGCTTTGGAGGAGTATTTGCAGTAAAAGGGTTTAATAGGAATTATTATGGAACAATACAATTTGGTACAGGTGTAAATAAATATGAGGATTCGGAAGTTGTAAGAGAAAGGATGTTGTCTCCTTTTCAAAATCCAAAAGGTAAAATTAATAAGGAAACAAATGAGGAAATAGAAAATAGACAAACAACATTAGGTTCAAGAGCTTATTTAACAGAGGGGCACTACTTCTATGATTTTATAATTAATCCACTTGTTAATAAAGAAATGATGGAATTAGACCCTGAACTTGAGTGTTTTAATGAAAATAATTATAATTTGTTTAAAGAAGCTTCTTTAAATTGTGCAAATAGTTTAAATTCGGTTTCTAAAAAAGGATGTTATAATGAATTTGCGATTTTTATAAAACTGAAAGAAGATTCTGTTGCTTATCTTGGAAATATATCTAATAAGGTATCTTTTTATAAAGATGAAAAAAGGAATGTTATAGATATCACCCTATTAGCTCAAGACTTACTTTCAATTGATGAAGACATTGAAGACATAGAAATTTATTATAATCCTACAGATACAATATTAAAATTCCCTATAGATTCTTTAAAAAGTAGAACCAGTATTAACAATATACTTAGCACAATAAAAATAGATTTTATGGAGAAAAATTAATTATGAAGGAAGTCTTAAAATTTAATTTAAAAGGGCAAGGAGCTTCTTTTTCTAAACCAACATATAACTCATCTTCTATTATTCAGACATATCCTCATATACACAAGGTAACACTGTTGGGTATGTTAGGAGCTATAATAGGTATAGATAACACAGGTTATAAAAGAAAAAAGGAATTGCCAAAATTTTATAAGTTACTAAAAGATTTGAAGATAGCTATTGTACCAAAGAGATTAAATTTTAATAAATGTGTAGATGTTGTAGCAGATACATCTGGATTTTCAAATAAAATTAGCCCTAATGTTGGAGCAACTTATTTAATTAACTATGAGATATTAATAAACCCTTCATGGGATATATATATATTAGGTGATGGAGAATATTATAATAAAATTAAAAAATATATTCTTAATAGAAGTGCTGTTTTTTACCCATTTTTAGGAAGAAACCATTTGTTTGCAGATTTAAATGAAGTAGAGATATTAAATGGAGAATTTTCAAAAGAGTTAAGTAAGATTGATAGTTTTTTTATTTCAGATAATGTTGTTTTAGATGAAGATGAAATTTTATTGAATGAAAAATTGTATTTATTCAAAGATTCTATGCCAATAAGCATAGATGATAGAAAAATTGATGGTACAGATTTTATGTTGAACCAATATAGCATTAAATCATTAACATTTTCAAATATAGATGTTTTAAAAAGCAAAGAAGATTTATTTTATTGTGGAGATAAAGTTTTATATTTTATATAGAGTTCTGATTAAATATAAAAAGCTTAGTGTCCCCTATCACTAAGCTTTTTTATTTAATATGTACTGTTCCTATTAGAAAATTTAACCTCTAAATGCTCTGTTTTGATTTCTTTAGTTTTAGAATTGAAAATATAAATCATCTTTTTGATAACTGTTTTTATAATTATTGAATATTTTTTTTTCTATTTTTTCTAAAACGCAAACTATTGCTAATTCTTTATTCTCATTTAATACTATAAATTCTTCGCCAATAGATGTATCAAGTATTTTATTGGATTTAGTTTTTAATAAATCTTCTATCTCATACCAATCTATATATCTCTCAATCATTCTTTTATTAGCATGGTGAGTTAGGCAAATTTTAAAGACTTGAGACAATGGTGCTATGTCTTGCTGATCAAGATTTTCTAAATGCTCCTTTAATAATACATTCTTTACCTCATAAAATTCATCAAAGTACATAAAAACACCCCTTATATAAATAATCCATTTTTAATATATTGCTATTATAGTAAGGAGCGGAATTTTTAATAATTAAAAATATGAAGAAATCAATAAAAAGAGATTATATTATTTAGGTAGGTGTAATATAATTGAGGTGAGATATAATTAGTTTAAAATAAAATTTATTTTTAGATAGGAGTTATAACATGTTTAAATATATAGGAAACTTTAGCAAAGAAGAAAAATTAGTGATTGAAAATAACGAACAATTAAAACAAATCAAAGAAGGTGAAGAAATCATTATTTTAGGGGATATAAGATGCGTTGCAAGGAAAGGAAAAGATTATATAGAGTTTGAAAAAATTAATAAAGTATATTAAGAAGCTTAAAGCTTCTTATTTTTTAAAAAGTTTATTTTTTATAAACAATAAAAAGAGAGGTTTTTATAAATGGAACTGGAAGAAATTATAAAAAATAATGTATATTTATATTCTCATAGAGACGATAAAGAAAATGAAAACATATTATTGCATTTAGATAGAACCAGAAGTATATTTTTCCAAATAGATAATAAATACAATATATTAAATAAATTAAGAAAAACATATACAAATTTAAAATTTCAATTAAATAAGTCAGATTTTTACTTATCAAAAGAAGCTATTAATTTAATAGAGAGTATGTTCATATATTCAGTTTATTTACATGATATAGGGAAAATTAATCCTAAATATCAAAGTGAGAAAATGAAAAACAATTTTGATTTTTTATCTGAAGAAGAAAAATCTATTTTATGTTTAAATAAAATAGTCAATTCAAATCATAGTTATCTATCTTCTATTATTTATATTGATTTAATGCAAGAGAAAATAGAAGAACTAAAAAACATATCAGTTAAAGAAAAGACTGTTTTATATTATTTAATGTTAATAAATGCAAATATAATAAGTAGGCACCATTCAAATCAGGATAACCTTGAAAACTATTTTGATAAATTAGAAAGAGAAATTAATAATACGCAAATGGCTAATTATTTATATTTTTACAATAGAAAATTAAATATAAACTATGGGAAAATCTTAAAAGTATTTACAAATATAAAGAAGATAAAATTTAATGAAGCAAGTGTATATATATGGAATAAGATTTTAAACTCTTTATTAATTAGTTGCGATTTTATAGCCACTCATAGCTTTCATTCTAAAAAAGATATAAATAATTTCAAAATTAATGGTATTGAAAATAAAGATAATATAAAAGAAATTTTTTATAAAAATCCTATATATAAAGGGATAGAGTCTTATAGAACAAATGATAAATATTTTGAAGAAAATAATTTACCAAAGATAAATGAGTTGCGTTCAAGCATCCTTATTGAATGTAATAAAAATTTAGATAAAAACAACAATGAAAGAATATTTAACATAGAAAGTCCTACAGGCTCAGGCAAAACGATAAATAGTTTATCATGTGCTTTAAAGCTAATTAAAGACGGGTCTAAGCTGTTTTATGTATTTCCTGTAAATACATTAGCTGAACAGACAGAAGATGTTCTAAATGGTATTTTTAAAGGAAAATTAAATACCCAGATAATTAACTCTATTTCACCTTTGCCAATTAAAAGTGCTGATAAAAAAATAGATTATAATAAGGTATTATTAGATAGGCAAATTTTAAACTATGAAAGTATTTTAACTTCAAACATAACATTATTTAATCTATTTTTTGGATGTGGAAGAGAGCAATCAATGGGTCTTTTTTCTTTGTTTGACAGTGTTATAATTTTAGACGAGATACAAAACTATAAAAATTTGATTTGGAAAGAAATAGTAGAGCTTTTATATAAATTTTCAGAGATAATGGATTTTAAGTTAATAATAATGTCTGCAACTCTGCCTAACTTAGAAGAATTGATGGATTTTGGAAATAAGAAATTTATAAATTTGATTGAAAATCCTAAAATATATTACAATAATAAGCTATTTAAAGATAGAGTATCTATAGAAAATAAGCTTCTTAATGAAACTGTAGACTTTAAAAAACTTCTTGATTTAATAAAGGAAGAAGTGAGCGTTTGGAATAAAGAAAAAAAAGAACATGCTAAGTTTTTAATAGAATTTATAACCAAAAAGACAGCTCAAGAATTTTATATATATGTAAGTAATAAACTCGATAACTATACAGTTTTTGAACTTGATGGAGACGACAATAAAATAAAAAAACAATCAATAATAAATCATCTAAAGAAAGACAATAAAGAACTTAAATCAAACATACTTTTAATAACTACACAGGTAATTGAAGCAGGAGTTGATATAGATATGGATTTAGGAGCCAAAGATACGTCTTTCCCCGATTTAGATGAACAATTTATTGGAAGAATAAACAGGTCTTGTCTTAAAGATGGATGTAAAGCTTTTTTATTTAATTTAGATATGGCCAATATTGTGTATAAAAATGACTATAGATTAGTAATGAATATAGATAGAAATAAAGATGATTATCTTAAGTGTCTTTCAAATAAAGATTTTTCGTATTTATATAATAAAGTTTTTAACAAAATAAACTTAACAAAAGGAAACTGGCTGTGTTCAGAGATAGATTTTTTTTATAAAGATTTAAAAATGATAAGAAATAAAGATATTAACAAACACATGAAGTTAATTGATATTAATAGTTTTGAAATTTTTATACCAACTATAATAGATGGTGTTGATGGAGAAGAAATATGGAATAAGTATGTAGAATTAGTATCTAACATTGATATGGAATATGCTGAAAGAAAAGTAAAAATAATTAATCTAAAAGAAAAATTAGAGATGTTTACTTTTTCTATCAAAAGTAACAAAAGGAATAAGTTGAATGCTTTTGGCGGAATTTACTATATCAAAAATGGAAATGAATTTATATCAAATGATAAGTTTGATAGCTCCAGGTTTAAAAAAGAGTATATGTATTTATTAAATGCCCAGTAGGAATAAATTTAATATAAAAGGAGAAATAATATGAAAATAATGAATAAAACTAAGAAAGAAATAAACTGTGGAAATTATTATAACACAAAAGAAGCTTTAGAATTATTGGAAATAGGTTATAATTCTCTTAATAAATTAATGGAGGAAAATTTAGTTGATGTTTATGCAATTACCTTAAACAAGAATGATAGATATGCATATTATTTTCATGAAGAGGATTTATATACAGTTAAGTTTATGCTAATAATGGATGGTTTTTATAAAAAAAGTAGATTAAGAAAAGCCATTTAAAAATTTTATTTTTATAATTAATACAAAAACACTTTATTATATATATAACAAGGTGTTTTTGTTGTTTATATAAAATATTTATGCTAAAATTTAATTATAAATATTTAAAAAGGAGTTATATGAATGGAATTTATTTTGCTAAATTTAATACCTCTGCAATCCCTTTTTATAATTAGGGCAATAAGCAGTTTTGGAATAGGAGTATTAAATGTATTATATGGTTTTTTAATAAGCATATTTTCAGGAGATTTTAGTGTTATTTTTATTATGTTTCTTTTATATCTTTTAGTATCATTTTCGATTTTTCAATTAAGTAAAAAAGCAGATTTAAAATATGCTTGGTTAAGTTTTGTCCCAATATTACAATCAGTTAATTTTTATAAATTAGGAGGTCTCAGTATCCCATACATGATAGTAGTTAGTTGTTTAAGTATAATCCCCTCTATTGGAACATTCATAAATTTATATATGACTGCTTATATTTTAATAAAAATAAGTAAAACCATAATAAAAAGAGATGGGGAGCCTCTTTTAAAACATAATGATGCTGTTGTTATAGAAGTTTGTGTCTCTGTATTATTAATAATTTTTACACTATTAAACTTATTTTTAATTGGTAAAGCAATTATACTTTTGGAATATACACTTCAATTTTTATCTTTTTATTTTATAGTATATATTTCTGTAATTGCATTTTCCAAGAATCTTAAAATAGAATAAATATTTTTTATAATCAATATTTTTATGAAAATATTGATTATAATTATTTAAATTAATCACTATAATTAATTATTAAATAACAAATGGTTATATAAAGATATATTAATTAAACAGGAAAAATTTAAGATAAGTAAATATAGGAGGGGACGGTATGAAAAAAATGTGCAATTGGTGTGGAAATAGAAAAGATGAAAATGAAATGGAAGAAACAAAATCAGGTGATTTTATTTGTTTGAGTTGTAAAGAGAAAACAGAGAAAAAAGAAGATGTAATAGAAAATTTAAGAAAAAATATAAAAAAACCAATAGACATTATAGAGTATATGAATAAATTTATTATTGGCCAAGATAAGGCTAAGAAAATGATAGCAACAACAATTTATAATCATTACTTAAGTATTATAAATAATGTTAATGTTGAAAAGAACAATATATTACTAACAGGAGCTTCTGGTACAGGGAAAACTTTAATTGCTAAAACATTAGCTAATTTTTTGGATGTCCCATTTGTTGTAGCTGACGCAAACACATTAACAGAAGCTGGGTACATAGGTAAGGATGTAGAAAGTATAATAGCTTCTTTATACAATAAATCTAATAAAAATCTAAATAAAACAAAATATGGAATTGTATTTTTAGATGAAATTGATAAATTGGCAAAAAACAATATTACATATAAAAATCAAGTTGGAAAAGAGGGTGTCCAGCAAGCTCTTTTAAAGTTAATAGAAGGAACAATTTGTAAAATCCAAGACAATGTAACTAAAAATTATGTAGAGATAGATACAACTAATATCTTATTCATATGTGGAGGGGCATTTGTTGGGATAGAAGATATTATAAAAGAAAGACTACATAAAAAAACAATTGGATTTAAATCAAATTTAAATGAAATTTCTTTAGCTAAAGATGAAGTTAGAAAAAATATAAATATAGATGATTTATATAACTTTGGTATGATACCTGAATTCTTAGGAAGATTCCCAGTAATATGTAACTTGGAAACCCTTGATCTTGAAAAAGTAAAATTAATACTAAAATCAGACCAAGGCTTAATAGGAGATTACAATAAATTATTTAAACTTCAAAACAAAGAGCTGGAATTTACAGAAGACGCTCTAAGCTTAATAGCCAATTTGGCCATTGAAGAAAATGTACTTATGTTAGGAGCAAGAGGTCTAAAGACTTTTTTAAGTCCTTTCATGACAGAACTTATGTTTTATGCATCAAGTGACAATGAGTCAAAGTATTTAATAACTGAAGAAAAAGTTAAAAACTTTTTTTAAGGAAATATTTTTTATATGAAAGGAATTTACTCATAAAGGGATAGGAATATCTTTTTATGAGTAAAAAAATATGTATATGAGATATGGGAGAGATAAGAATATTATTGTTTTAAATATAATTACTGTAGTAATAAGTACTATTATTTTTGCTTTTGTAATAATGACAATTTTTACTTTATTCTTATATTTATTATTACTATTATCTCATCTAAAATTTATAAATATAATTATATATTTATTTGATTTTATATCAATTTTATTTGTGGTAGTAATTAATATTTTTATTATATATAGCTTTTTAAATAATAAAGGAGGGGGAAAAAATGAATAAGATTCAAAAAGAAAAAGTTAATAAATATAAAAGCATACTTAAAAGATTAGATAATGCAGAAATATATTATAATCAATTGGATGATTCTAAATTTAAAGATGTTGAAAATAGTAAAGCTTATATAGCACTATGTAAGCTAATAAGAGAAGCTGGAGAGCTTTATATAGAACTTAGTAATGAAAATATATCTGTCCCTCGTTGGAACTGATTATAGAGGTGAAATAAAATGGATGAAAATAAACTCAATATTTTGATGAAAAATATGAAAGAGGATAAATTTTATAGTTTAAAAGAAAAATGTAATGATAAGAAAGAACGCAAAGATATATTTGGTAAAACAAAAGAAGTTTGTGCTATATATGGTGCTAAATCTAAGAAAAAATGTAGTATAAAAAACTGCAAACTTTTTCAAGAATGGTAAAGTATTAATTTATTGGGGGATGAAATATGAATGATTTAAACAATTTTTTAAGGGATTATAAGATTTATGAAGAGGCGAAAATTAAGTTAGAAAAAATTAAATATGAATTAATACAAGTTTGTGTTAATTTGGATTATAACGAGGTCGTTGAGAGGGTAAATAAACTCAATTATAATGATGCTTTAACTATCTTTGTTCTACTTAGAGAATATGGAGCTGAAGAAAAGTTGTTAAAAAAAATATTTGATATACTTTATTTAAAAAAATCTGCTATAGATATATATTTTTAGGTGTACAGGGGGTGATTTTAAATGGAATTAGATATGTGTAATGAATGTTTATTATATAAAGAATTAAATGAGTATGGAAGATGTAGTATATGTGAAGAAAAGCATTGTATATTAAATGATCTTAGGAATAAAATAGAAAACTTAAAAAAACAAATTGAAATGATAGAAAACTTAAAAATAAAGCCAGTTACAGAAGAAAAGTGGCATGAATTATGCCAAACTCTTTTTAGAGATAAAAATATCTCTTTAAACATAGCTGAAGCTACATTTCCACATGGAGAAAATTTTAAATTAGACTTAAATAAAATATCATTTGAAATGCAAGGATTTAATATTTATGTACCAACATCTAACTTAAAAGGTATTGAAATTGATATGAGCTGGTATAATCAATCTTTATTACAAGATTTTAAACCTGAAAATAGATATAAGAAAATGAGAAAATATTTTAAATTACTTGATGAGGGTAATTATAAATGGTATGAATTAGCCGAGTGTGCATGTACTACTAATTTTAATAAAGCACAATTATTTAAATGGTGGTTTTTGCAAGGGGCATGGCATAAGGTTAACAGAAATGAATGGGAAGAGAAGTTTAAACTTGAAGATAAACAAAATAAAGATAATTATTTAAAACATAAAAAAAATCAAGAAGACATAAAAGAGAGAATAAAAAAATTCCATGAGGTTGTTGATATGCTTAAAGAATGGGGGGAAGTAGAAGGATACATCCCTCAAAATGGAATATATTCAACTGTCAATATAGAAAACTTTCTAAGATAATACTGTAAAAATTACAGTTCAAGTTTAAAAATAAAGGATATAAGTAGGCATTTAGTCGGGAGGATACTATGAAAATAAAAGATTATATGAAGTTAGATAATGAATATAAAGAAAAAAAGAATGAATTAAATAGAACTTATGAGTTGTTAAGAAATATGGAGGAACAATTGGACCTAAAAGATTTAAATAGTTATGATTATAAAGAAATTAAAAACATTTATAATTCAATTAAAAATAAAAATGTATTAAATAAGGTTAAAGAAATTATGCAAATAAAAAAGAGTATTGAGTATCCTCAAATAAACGATGTACATTATTTTTCTGAGATAAAAGATATAGATTTTTTATCTCAAGAAGAGAAAGTTGAATTAGATAGATTTATTGCTAAACATGCTACTTTCAGAGACTTTTCTTTTAATGTTGGTAAAAAGACAATAGATTTTTTAATTTCTAATAAAATAATTGAAATAGTGTACTGTTTAAATTGTTACTGTGGAGAATGTCAGGAACTACAATTAACTCAAGATGAACTTGATCTTTATAAAGAATATTGGCTAAATAAAGATACTACAGAGGAAGAGGATGAAAAAATGAATTATGGGATACTAACAATTGGTTGTTGGGAATATCCAGATATAGAAATATGTTCATTAGAAAAATTTAATGAATGTATAAGTTCTATATACTATAAAAGAATAAAAAAACCAGATAGAACATTAGATAATATTTAAGATAAGTATGTTTTAATCAAATAAAACATGGTATAATATAGTAGTAAAAAATTATCCATGCAATTGTCATAAATTTTTTGGTCGAGATTTATGACTTAAAAAACTACTCTTTATAGGGTAGTTTTTTATTTGTGTATAAAAAATAAATACATAAATCCAAATGGTAATAATTGGATTTGATAATGTAAAATTATTACTGTAATCTTTAATTAAGTAATCTTTAATTATATTAAAAATTGGAGTGAGGGTTATGTATTTAAAAAAACTATCAAAATCAGAGTTAAAAGTAATGAGATTTATTTGGCATTCAAGTGAAAAAGTAAGATCTGATGAAATTATTTTGTACATGAAAGATAAATATGACTGGCCAGAAAAAACAACATTAAAAACTTTGTCAAAACTATCAAATAAAAATTTCCTATACGCCCAAGAAACAAATAAACATATTTATTATACAATTACAGTTAAAAAAGAGAAATATTTTGAAGCTATTTCAAAAAGAATACATAATTTAAAAAGTTGTAGTTTTGTAAAATACCTCTTAGTATCTTTATGCGAAGAGGAGCTGACAGATAAAAAACTGAACTCACTTGAAAAATGGGTTCAAGATTGGGAAGACGATTAGAAATATGGATTAATCACCAAATAATTTATTTCATGTTTATAACATATAATAAATGTATTCCTATTGTATATACGTATATTTTTGACATCTATAACATATTATTAAGATAAATAAGACAATATATACTAATATAATAAGGAATGATGAAAATGTTAGATGACCAGATATATGTTATAATTGGAAAAAGAATAAGAAATTATAGGAAAAGAGCAGGATATAGTCAAGAAGCATTAGCTAAAAAAGCAGGATTATTCTATGCCTACCTTGGACAAATTGAAAGAGGAGAAAGTAAAGCTTCCCTTCGTTCAATTTTTAAAATTGCTACTGCATTAGAGATGCCCTTAGAAATACTATTTGAAAATATTATAAAAAATGAAACTGATACTGAGACTTTATCAGCAGAGGCATATGATTTAATTGATGGTCTAACAATAAAGGAACAAAAAGCAGTAATTAAACTTTTAAAAGAAATAATTGAATATCGAAAACTTATAGAATAAAAATAAAGATGCTCTTAATTTTAGGGCATCTTTATTTTATTCTGTGTTAATATATACTTATAACATATATTTTATAATTTTAAAGTATATAAATGTTAGTAAACTATATTCTATGAAAGGAATGTTTATATGTTTATAAAAAAAATACCAAAAGCAGAATTTAGAGTAATGAAATTTATTTGGGAAAAAAATGATATAGTCACATCAAAAGAAATAATTGAAGAAATGGAACAAAAATTTAAATGGAAACCGACAACAACATTAACAATTTTATCAAGATTAGTAAAAAAGCACTTTTTAAAAGCAGAAAGAATTAGCAGATTAACATACTATGAGGTTATTGTGAATAAAGAAGCTTATTTAAAATATGCAACAAGGGAGTTTTTAAGCCAAATACATGACGGTTCATTGCAAAGTTTAAGTGATTCTTTAGAAGAAATTTTTAATGTTCAAATTAATGATCCTGAGATTAAATCCAAATAACAATAGTAATTTGATACAAAGCACATTTCAAATTGTGTTTTTGTATTTTATTTCCAACTAATCCTTAAACATACATTTAAAGAATAGTTAAGATATAGAACAATATGTAACTTAAAAAGCTATACTCTATTCACATATTTACTTCTATAAAAAATAAACATAATTTTAATAAATAAGGTTCATGTTTTTGTTTAAAATTCTATTATATATGGTATAATAATAGCAAGGAAACATATTTTACTCAATCAAACTTCAAGTGATGTTTCCAAAATTAAATAAGTTTATTTGGAACTTTTACGGAACTTAATATTAAGTTCCCAGCCACTCTTAGTAGGATTCGAGTGGCTTTTTAATTTGTCATATATCCAGCAAGATATTAAACCTGCCATAATATTCATCATTAGATTTATCATAAATTTCACCTCCCCTCATATGAGAATGAAGGTTAATTTTTATGGAAACGCCACTCTTTAATTTTTCAAATAAGTATTCCTTGCTATAACTATTATATCATAGATGTCCCACATATGATATTTTAATATATCGTAAAAAAACGACCTATTTTATTCTTAGTTTAGATTAATTATTTACTCTTTGTAACTTCTTTTTCTATAAAATAATAAGTATCAGGAATATTATTTTTTATTTTTATATTCTCTTCAGGCAGATAATAATTCATGAGCGATTCTGCAAAATACTCTATGCTATTTCCAGTAACGTAATCAATTTGGTACATATTTTTAGCTTCATTTTTACAGATATTTTTAAATTTATCGGATTTAGAGATATCTCCAAGCATAGAATCTATTAGATGAGCTGTTTCATGTAATATAACACTTTTACTGCTTGACATATTTGCTTTCCCTAATACGGCTACTGCAACCTTATTGCTTGAAAGACCTGCAAGTTGTTCATATGTAGTGTTTTTATATGTAGGTACTTTCTTCCCTTTTAAAGATTTAAATTCTTCTATGTCTGTAACATTCATATCAGTTATAATTATTTTTTTATTATTAACTTTTAATGAGGTAAGTAATTTGATATCTATAGATAAAATCTCCTTAACCATGTTATTTAGCTCGTTTTGATCAATCTCTTTTTTATTGGATAATCTAACATCAACAAGATCACTTATTAGTTTAACTTTAGAACTATTTATATTAGATAATTCTCCAAGTAATATTGGCTTTGTAGAGCCTCCATATAAAAGCTCTGGAGATTTATTATTTATTAATTTAACAGGATTACCTCCTGGTATTGTTGCTCCTAATAAAGCATTTAAATACTTATCTCCATCACATAAATATATCTTATCTGGATTTACATTATAAAAACTATTTATTATTTTATTATTTGTGCTAAATCTATCTTCTCCACTTATTCTTATAGATTCATCTTTATCAAAAGATTTATCCATTATAGTATATCCACCTATTACATAAACTTTTTTACCACTTATATTATATTTAGTGTCCATCCCATTTGTTAATATTATGGGAGCTCCATCTCTATAAGCTACAGGAGATATACTTATAACATCTGCTTCTCCTTTTAAACCATTAGCTAAAAATATCTTATTTATATCTTTATGTTTTGAAATTTCATTAGCAACTTTATAACTTGTATCAAATCTATCTTTCCCACTTAATCTTATTACTTCTATATTCTGTTTTTTTATAACTTTTTCTGTTTCTAAGTTTACTGAACTATATCCACCTAACAAATATACTTTTTTTGCATTTATTAAAGCATCTTTAGTTTCTTTTGGTAAAAAATCTTTATTTGTAAATAATATAGATGCCTCAGTACTCCCTGCTAAAGCACTTGCACTTAAACCATCACTTAATTTTTCTTTATTAAATAAGATAAAAGTTGTGCTATGTTTTTGTTTTGATATTAAGTAAGACATATCATAACTATTTTTATAATTAAAAACTTCAATTCTTGGCAAAGCTTCTGGTTCTAACACATTAAAGAGAAAAATTACAGAAAATATTAATATAAATAACCTTGGCTTACACACAAATCCACTTCCTTTATAATGATTTTGAACATTATAAATAGCTATACATGAATAAATTCAAATTTTATGTATAGCTATTTATCTAAGGATATAAAATTATTTACATGCATCTAACTCAGATTTAATTTTATGCTTAAATCTATCATTTTTAAAATCATCATAATAAATGTACAGCAATTTATATCCCTTCTTCTCTGCATATTCCTTTTTATAACTATCTTTTTGTTGTTGATACTTAAAATTTTCAATAGATCCATGAAAATATTCTATATACTTTAAGTGTTGTTCTCCTTGTATTTCAATTAATAATTTTGAACCAACTATCTCTACATCATATGGAAGTTGCCTTCCTGTTATAGGGTTTATACATCTTAAAGTATTACGTTGAGTTTTTATCTTTGTAAAACTTTTCAAATAATCTTCAACAAGTAGTTCTCCACTTGATTTTGAATTTTTACAATTATGACTTTTATTTAATTTAAAATCTCTATATGTTTGTACTTGCTCTTCTCCACACTTTAAACAAACATAATGTATATTAGGATTTAGCTTATCTCCACTTAGAGTTAGCAATTTTTTCGATGGATAATTATCTAAAAGTGTCTTTATATATAATGGTATTTCACCTTCCCATTTCATATATTTAGACTCTAAATATTCTGTACTCCTATGGTACTCTCTTACTGCTCTTTTGACCTTCAATCTTTCATTTCTTGAAGGAAGTTTCCTCCAAAGATTTTTATTTTCTTCTATAAAGCTAAATACATCCTCTGGTGAATATCTTTCTTTTATAAATAAAACTTTATTTATAGATATCTTACTATAATTTCCATTTGGATCCATAATATCTTTTAATTCTTTTAGTTTTTTTAAACAAGTTGGGCAAGATTGAGTCCTCCCGAAATAAGGTCTCTCGCAAATAGTACATATTTTAGTCTGTTTTTTATTGCTATTCTCCATACTGCTTTTAACATTAATTTTTTTTCCAATAAAATTTTGAGCTTCTTCAAGTGTATTAAAAGATTTAAATAAAGAACCTGAATATTTATTTACTTGCTTTAAACAATCTTTCCAAGTTGAATATATACCAGGTTTACGTCCCAGTCTCTTAAGTATATAAATAATTTATTATTACTATAAGTAAGCATTATTTGTTTTTATCTTTTTGAAATAATTATATCTTCTATCTCGCTAAAAGAGGATTCATTCCCACTCCCACCTACTTTAACAACTTGTTCAAAATGTTTATTGTTAAATAAATCAATCTGTTTTTCATCTAAAGTGTTGCCGACTAACATTACTGGAGATTTAGTCTTTGCTCCTAAAACACTAACTGCTAATGCATCAACTAAATTTTCTTCATTATCAGATCCATTTTTTACTATATATATACCATTTAACATATCATCTTTGTAAAAGAAATTTATTACTTCTGAGTTTGTATCATTTCTATTTTCACCAGCTAACCTTATAGAATTTGGTATTTCTGAGATTAATTTATCTGATATAGTACTACCTCCACCAACAAAATATGCTTTATTTGATTTTTCAACTACATCTATTCCTATAGGAATAGATTCTCCATTTGAAAGTATTATTGGAGATTTACTTTGAGAAGCTATAGCTCCAACACTTACAGCATCAGCAAGTCCGTTTTCTCCATTAACAACAAACACATCTTTACTAATACTATTCCCTTTTACTTGTTTTGCTATCTTTAAGCTGGTTTCAAATCTATCCACCCCAGCTATTCTCTCTATTTCAATATTCATGCTTGTTAGTTGCTCTTCCACACTTTTATCTATTACATTTTCACCACCAATTAAATATACTTTTTCAACTCCCAATCTCTTAATCTCATTTTTAGTATCTTCAGATATAAATTCTTTATCTGTCAATAATATAGGAGATTTTTTAGATGAAGCTAATGGACTTGATGTCATGGCATCTACAATAGAATTAGAATTTACAAGAACCAAGTAATATGAAGAATCCCAACCTTTTTGGCTTATCTTAATAGCTGTTTCAAATCTATCCTCTCCTGATAAATCGTCCATTTTAGTCTCATGGCCATTAGATTGTGGGGCTTCTCTATTATAAGGACCAAAAGTTTTCTTAGTTAAATTACCATCATTATCTTTCACCTCTATATGGATATAGTTTTTACCATAGCTACTTATTTTAATTAAATCATTTGTTTTGTTAATCCATTCCGACCACTTTGGCCCAATTTCTTTTTCATTACTTGAAATTTGATATCTATAACTATCAAAACCACTACCACCTAAATCACTAAAGCTTAAATTTACATCTATTTCACTTCTTGTCCAGTCTTTATTTTCTATATCAGCTTTTATCTCAGGGGCAATATTATCTGTTCGATTGTATGGACCAAACATTTTTTGAGTTATATTGTTGTCATTATCTTTTGCTTCTATATAAATATAATTAACTCCATAGCTTTCTATTTTAATTACATCATTATCTTTAGAAATCCACTCTGACCAAACTTTATCTTCTTTAACATTAGTTACTATTTTATATCTATAGCTATTAAAGCCACTTCCTTCATCATCAGAGAATTTAAATTTAACATTGATTGAAGTAGGACTTCCTGCGTCATTTTCCAAATCTGATTCTATTTTAGGTGGAGTTATGTCAGTTATATTGTATGAACCAAATGTCTTTTTAGATATATTATTATCATTGTCTTTAGCCTCAACATGAATATAATTATTGCCATATTTACTTATTTCAATAACTCCACTCTCTCCATTTATCCAGTCAGACCAGTTATTACTGTCTACATCTGTATTTTGAGACATTTGGTATCTATAGCTATTAAATCTACTACCTCCTAAATCACTAAAACTTAAATTCACTTTTATAACATCAGGAGTTCCACTATGATTTTTTATATCAGCTTCTATCTCTGGAGCAGTTTCATCAGTTATTTTGTAAGGCCCAAAAGTCTTCTTAGATGTATTCCCATCATTGTCTTTAGCTTCTACATGGATATAGTTTACTCCATAAGTATTAATACTCACCTTAGCAATATTTCTATTTATCCAGTCAGACCATTTAGTGTTGTCTATATCTGTACTTTGAGATACTTGATATCTATAACTATTGAATCCACTTCCCCCTAAATCTGTAAAGTTTAAATTTACAGCTATTTCATCAGGTGTCCCTTGATGAGATTCTATATCTGCATTTATATTTGGTGCTGTTATATCAGTTTTAGTATATCGACCAAACGTTCTCTTCGCTATATTACCATCATTATCTTTGGCTTCTACATAAAGATAATTGTCTCCATACTTATCTATTTTTATAGAAGCTTTCGATTCCTGTTTCCAATCAGACCAATTTTCCTCAGATGTTTTATTATTAGAGATTTTATACCTATAGCTATTAAATCCACTTCCTCCTAAATCTGTAAAACTCAAGTTCACGTCTATTTCATCAGGTGTCCCTTGATGGTTTACAATATCAGCAAATATATCAGGAGCATTAGTATCAGCCACAACATTTATAGCTCTCTTAAATACTGGAGACCATACATTCTGAGAATTTTTTACCTTTAAGGAATATATATACGTACCAACTCCATAGCTACCTAAATTCTTATTTGGAACACTACTTTTATATATAGATGTTCCTTTACTATTAAAGATTTCCCATTCATATTGAGAAATTGAACGTGCATATGGATCATATGAGGTGTCTACTACATCTAAAGTTTCATATTTAGTTATTGTTTTAGGAGAATTAAATGAAGCTATTGGCTTAACTGCTTCATTGCTGGTTGTTATATACTTAACATCAGGGGTACTCCATACATCTTGATAATCTTTAACTCTCAATTGTACAATATAGTCTGTGTTTTGATTTATAGTAGCTGGTCTACCATTTATCCAACTACTACCTGTAGTTGTTTTATATTTCCACTCTTTTTCTTTAACCCCTCTGTCCGACTTTGTTATGCCATCTTCATCATAGGAAGCTTCTGTATAATTAATGTTATATCCAGACCCATTCGAAGATAAACTGAATCCAAAATTAGCTATTGGTTTCCTATGAACATATAAGCTTGCAGGTATAACGTTTTTATCTTCAAATGAAATATCCAATTTACCAGGTTTATCAAGTTTCAAATTAAAATTATTCATGTAAAGTCCAGATATAGATGACTTCCCCATTGAATTATCAAAATAAGTGTAATCGTGGTCTATTTTCCATGCTCCATCAGGGAAATTTTCACTAATTGTATTTGTTTTTAACTCTTCTGGTGTGATAGAATATTTAAATGGTGTATTAATTAGTACATATGGAGAAGGCTTAGTTAATATATTTAGTTGATCTAATATGTATTGAGCAGTTTTATCTATACTACTACTATAATTTGCGTTATTTATAAATATTCCATTGTTATTATTAGATGCTATTAACTTATCAATTTGCCCTTTTGAGTTGGTAGTACCTAAATTTACTAAATATATATCTTCATTTAACATCCTTGAAACAATTTCTCCTAATGCAGTTGAAGAATTAAAATCTGGTCTTTCTTTATCTTCAACATTAACTATAAATTTAACAGAGTTATCTCTCCATTCAGGACCTCTTAAAACCTCATTAAACTCTTTACTTGTTTCTGTTCTCATAACTAAATTACTAAGTCTAAATGTAGAAGTCTCACTACAATTATGAGAATTGTGATCTGCTATTATACCAAATCCCTCTCCAGGTGTAGATGTACTTAATGTATAATCAAGTTTAAGTGTATTATTCTCATAGACCTTAACAGAGTTATCAACTAAAACCATTTTAATATCATGTGTCTGAGTTGACATCTTAGCCACAGAAGATGTGCCTAAACCACTTGGATTTTCATATGCAAAATTCCCATTAGTATTACTAAATGTTGTTTTAGATACTCTTGGAATTTTCTTTATACTCATAGTCCCTGAATCTATAAGCAAAGTATATCCTTCAAAAGTTCCATCTCCATAATCTTTCATTCCAAATAAAAATCCTCCACCCATGAAAGAGTGGTATTTTACTTGACTTTCATTTAATGTAAAAGTGAAAGTTTTTTCTCCTATCTTAGTATTGTTACAAAACCAAAAATCTGAATATCCTTCCTCAGTATATCCATTAAAAATAACATCGTTGTTAGAAACAGATCCTTTACCATGGTCATATTTTTGCCAAGTAAAATTACTTTCAGCAGTAATCTGACTCGACTGTATCGCTTGAACATTAACCTTGTTTATATTAACTCCTTTCGATTTTAAAGAATTCTTTATATCTGATTCAAAAGAACCTAAAGAAGTCCCTGTTTTCCCAGCAACTAAAACTATATCAATATCTGGGTCTTGAGCTACATTTACATTTACATCTCTTTCTAAAGCGTTTATTGGAATATATACATTTGATAATATTAAAATCATATTCAATATTACCAAAAGAGATTTTTTTATATTATTCATGTTATAAAATACCTCCTATTCATAAAAATATACTACATTATATAGAATCAATATATATTTTATAAATTTTTCAAGTATAGAATAGGGCTTATTTTTAATATCGTTATATTCCTTACTATTTTCGCTGATTCCCTCATTTTAAGCCTTAAAATCGTTTTTAAGAGATATTAACCTTAATCTATATAAATACATTGCGAATATTTCCAAGCTATCTCTAAGGCTAAAATAAAGCTTCAAAAAAACAAGAACTCACAACATAGTATAAACTATGTTGTGAGTTCTCAACTAAAGGAAAATTTCGTAAATATAATTTTTCAGAATTTAGGTTTTAATATTATATTATATATTAAATACAAATATTTATAACATATATATATGTTTATTTAAAATAAAACACAAAAAATTTTATATAAACAATAAGTTATTTATAAAAATAGATATCTGTATTTTTTTACAATTTAATATTTTATATAAAATATTAAATTGTAAAAAAATAATTTAAAATATATATGTTTTTTGATATAATTAATAAAATAAGAAATATTATAAAATGGTGGTGTTCAAATATAAGAAAAGATCTTAAGCAATTTTTAGGATTAAAAGTAAATGCAATTGCCAAGTTTGAAAAGTATGGCCTTGTCTACAATGACAGTGCTACAAGATATATTAAGGACAAAAGAAGCTATAGAATATTACTGAAAAATATAATAATCGAACATAAAGGGGAAAAATATTACATAGGGCATCAATGGTTTAAAATAACTAATACCTTTAAGAATTTAGGAATATTAAAAACAGGAGATAAATTAAAATTATATGGAGTTGTTCAAAAATATACTAAAAATAAGGGAAAAGAAGAAGACTATGAAACACATTGTCTTAGGATAGAACGCAGATGAAAATATAATAATGGGGTGTATTTAGAGAGATGAATATTGAGAATGAATTATTTGAATTTGAAAAAAGCATACAAAAATTATCTAAAAACACTAAGTATAACTATACATTAGATATAAAACAGTTTTTAAATATATATAAGAATGAAGATATAGACAAAACATTATTAAAAAGATACAAAAATGAAATAATTGAAGATTACTCGATTAAAACTGTAAACAGAAAAATAAACTCTTTGAATGCTTATCTAAGATTTAAAAATATAGATATACATGTTCCAGTTGCTAAGATTCAAAACCAAACATTCATTGATGATATGCTTACAAATGAGGATGTTCGTTTAATGCTAAATAAATCGATAGAAGTAAATGATTTAAGAGCTAAGGCTATAATGTTAGGTTTATTTTATACTGGAGCAAGAGTTAGCGAACTACTGCAATTTAAAGTAAAATCAATACAAAAAGATGAAATCATGATAAAAGGTAAAGGTAGTAAATATAGAAAAATCCTCATCCCTTCGGTACTTAATAATGTATTTCAAGAATATGTTGATAATGAAAGAGTTGATAATACTCAATTTTTATTTTCTGGTCAAAGAGGAGCTTTATCAAGAAGCGAAGTTTTTAGAATATTAAAGAAGTATGCTTTATTGACCAATATAAATGAAGATTCAGTTTATCCTCATGCTTTTAGGCATTTGTTTACTAAAAATTTAGATAAAAAAGGAGTTAGCTATTCTGCAATAAAACAACTCCTTGGACATTCTCTTTCGACTACAGATATCTATATGCAATTAAGTAAAAGAGAATTATTAGAAGAAATAAATAGCATACAAATATAATAAAGATGGTTATATAACCATCTTTATTATATTATCTTTTAAAACTGGTATATGCTCTTGACATCCCTTTAATATCTTTAAATTTATATTTTTTTTGTAAAGTAATTATTTTTTCCTTATAATTTTCTTTATTAAAATCTGTTTCTAATAATTGTGCATCTATATATTTTTTTATATATTTAGAGGTTCTATTGTTAAAACTAATCATTCTAAGGCCTTTTACAATATTATTCTTACCTTCTACTAATATAAGGTCCATTCTATAACCTTCATTTTCTTTAATTTCTTGCAACTCTTTAACATCTGCCAAATGCACTGTAAAAGGAATATCTGCACTTCCTATGCCTTTTGGATTATCAAATACAAAGAATATTATTTTTTCTAAAAAAGATATATCTATTCTTAAATCACCTGTGTGGAAGTTTAATATTTCTTCTTTATCCAAATCCTTTAATTTAAATATAGCTGTAAATCCAGCTTCTCCAAGAGTAATACCTATCCCACCATGTAGTTCACCTGGAAATTTTTCTCCTACTGCTATTCTTTTCATATCAGAAACTGCCATATATACTCCTCCAATTATTTATATTCTACATTATAAGTATAACTTACTTCATACCATCTTTCATTAACAAATTTGTAGACTCTCTTTCTTATATCATATAGTTTTCCATATCTTACGGCATAATAAGAATCACTTTCAAATTCGAAATGAGGAAAGTCGTAAGTTATCATCGTCCCAGATTTATTAACCTTCTCAATACTTGTTAGAAAATAAATAACTGTACCAAGTTCATCGCAAACTGCTACATAACAACCTTTATTTGCATTTTCTTTAAAAGTACAACCTCTTAAACGAAATACAGAAGGCATCTCCTTTAGTTCAGTAAGAGTTGGTATTTTTGTAACCTTTTTATTGACTATTTCATAGTTAATTTCATTATCATCTAATTTTTTAATATTAACTATAATTGAATGTAACCCATCAAATTCTCCTATTTCTAATTCCTTTATTAATTTTTTAATTTCATCGTAGTTAGTATAATCCTTGTTCTCTAATCTAAAAGTTCCATCCTTTAAATAACTTAGATATATTGTATTTTTTCTTAGTTTCTCAATACTTTTCAATCTTTCAATTTCTATTTGTTCTTTTTTCTCATTTATAGTTTCTTCTAATTTATTTTCTAAAGCACTTGTATTTTCTCCAAGCTCGTTCAATTTTTTAATTGAAGATTTACATAGTTTAATTTTATTATCACTTATTCTTTTATACTCCCTTATACAGTTAAGATTATATTCAAATTTGCCTATATAGTATTGTACTGTTAACTTACTATATTTATCTTCAAGCTCTTGTTTTATATCTTTAGTATTATAGTTAAGTTTCTCTAATTTAATTATATCTGTACTTATATCCTCATATTTCTCTTTTCTATTGTTTTTATTCATATATGATAGTGTCTTATAGATTCTTTCTTTTAAGTACTCTTTTCTATTTTTCTCAATATTAATAATTTCTTTTTCTATTTTACTATTATCAATTTCTTTAATGATTTCTTTTATTTCCTTAAAATATTTATCAGTCATTGTATAATTTTTAATCTTATTAAATTTACTTATAAAAACTTGGTCTTTATCTTTTGAAGTATAAATGTTATTCTTTATTTTCTTAAATTCATCTATGTTGTCAACGCCAGCAAACTTAAATACCTCTTCTTCTATTTCTTTTATTTTTTTAGGAGCCCACTCATTTTTTATAACATCAAAATAGGCATCTGTTTTTCGGTCAACTATCTTAACATAAATACGCTTTTTATTTTCTGTTTCATAGTAATTTATTGATTTTACCACTAATAACACCTTCTTCCTTAATAAAAAAACAATATTTAAATTTAAATATTGTTTTTATTAATTCTTATTTATATTATATCAAGAAGTTCCTTTTCTGTAATTAGTTTTACACCTAATTCTAATGCTTTATTATACTTACTCCCTGCTTTATCTCCATAAATCAAGAAATCTGTTTTTTTAGACACAGATTTAGAGCATTTACCTCCAAATTTATTCTCAATTTTTTCCGTCAATTCTTCTCTTGTAAAATTAGTAAATTTACCTGTTATAACTACTGTTTTACCTGTTAACATATTTTCCTCTTCATTGACTTTAACTATTTGTTCTTCCATTTTAAATCCTACCTCCATTAATTTATTTATTAATTCTATATTTCTTTCATCCTTAAAAAATAATACTAAATTATTTGACATTTCTTCTCCAAAATTGTTTATAGACAATATACTTTGCTTAAATTCTTCCACATTTTTGGATATATTTAATATATTTTCCATACTTATGAATTTATCAGCTAATTCTTTTGAAGCTCTTCCTCCAATTAATTTAATTGAAAGTCCATGTAATATTTTAGATAAAGAAGCCTGTTTGGAAGCTTCTATATTTTCTAATAAGTTATTAACTTTTTTATCAGCATATTTATCAAGTTTCAATAAATTATCCTTCTTATCTTTTAAATAAAATATATCTATTATTGAAGATATTAAACCATTATCTAAGAATAATTTTATAGATTCTTCTCCTAATCCATCTATATCTAAGCTTTTTTTACTTACAAAATGAATTATTTTCCCTTCTATTTGTGCTGGACAATCATCATTTACACAAAAATAATGAACATTTTCTTTTACTATTGGTTCATTACAAACAGGGCAAAGTTTAGGGATTTCTATTTCTTTTTCTTCTCCAGTCCTATCTTCTTTAATAGAACGTTCTATTTTAGGGATAACATCATTAGCTCTTGCTACTACTACTCTATCACCTATTTTAATATCTTTATCTTTGACATTTTTAAAATTAGACAATGTAGCTTTTGATATTGTTATACCATCTATTTGTACTGGCTCAAAGATGGCTACTGGTGTTAATTGTCCACTCTTGCCAATTTCAATTACACAATCTTTTAGTTTAGTTATAGCTTCTTCATTCTCGAATTTAAAAGCACTACTCCATCTTGGATATTTATTTGTATTACCCAATCGTTCTCTTAATACTAAGGAGTTTGCTTTAATAACTAAACCATCAACCTTATAAGATAAGAAAGTTCTTACATTTTTATTAAAATTAGAAACATAATCTTTTAATTTCAACAGATCTTCTTCAGTTTTTTTAAATAATTCATAATTGACAACATCAAATCCCAATTCTTTCAGAAATTCTAACTGTTCATAATCTTTTTCAAAATAAGTATTGTTTGCCTTAACAAGATCAAATGCTATTAGTTTAAGTCCTCTTTCTTTAGCTACTCCTCCATTTAAACTTCTAACTGTCCCTGAAGCTAAATTCCTTGAAGATTTGTATTTATCTTCTTCTCCTAAAAGACTATTTACCCTTTCAAATTCTTCATTTGGGATAATTCCTTCACATCTCACTTCTAAATAACCTTTGAATTGTATGACTTTAGGCACATTAGGAGTATTGAGAATCACATGGGTAATATTATCTCCAACAATCCCATCTCCTCTTGTTACTCCTTCATAAAGAAAGCCATCTTTATATTTTAATACAATTGTCAATCCATCTAACTTATCTTCAACTATAAGTTCATCATCCATTTGTTTTATAAACTTATCTAATTCATCTAAGTCGTTTATTTTCTTTTGAGACAACATTGGTATAGTATGATCTACTCTTTCTAATCCTTCTACTTTTATGTCGATTATTCTTTTTGTTGGTGAATTTTCATCACTATATTCTGGATGTTTTTCTTCTAATTCAACTAATTTTAAATACAACTTATCATATTCGGTATCTGATATTACAGGATTACCTTTTGCATATGATAAATCATGCTTAATTATTTCTTCCCTTAAATACATTATTTCTTCTTTAACCTTATTCATATCATGTTCCCCCTAAATTGTTTTTTATCTTTAAAAACTTTTTGTTTACCAAATATATTACACATTTTTATATATGTTTATAACTTTAAAGCTCAAGAATTTAACATATTTTGAACTATAGCGATGTGATTAGTATTTATATTTTACTATTTTTACAATTTTTATTGTTTATAGTCAATAAAAAATATATAATTATATTAAATAATAACGAAAGGAAATAATTTATATGAAAATAAAAGTTATAAAAAAACTATTAAAAGAATATCGGTTCGAGCCATATGTGGCTGGGGTAAAAGAACTCTCTATTTGCATTTATATTGCTCTTCTTTCAATTGGTTTTGGTATATTTAATATGCTTTACGAAATGTTAAATCTTAATATGATAATAAGTATAATAATAAGTGTATCAATTACTTTACCTTTAACCCAATTGAATATTATATTTTCCACACTTAAAATTCTTAAGGAAAAAAAATATAAAGAAATAGACGATAAATTCTTTTATAAAATTTTAGTATTTAATGATATTATGAAAAATGGTCAAAAACTCTTTAACATTGAGCCTTATTTATATAAACTTAGGAATGATGAGATAAATAAAATGAGTAAATTCACACAATTCCTTGAAGGAAAATACAAAATAATAACATTAATTTTACATGATGCTTATGTTATAAGGCTGGAACCTCCGTTATTAGGTAATTATTTTAAATTAGAAGATTTTCTTTTAACATTAAGAAGTCTTATATTATATTGTATGTCAGATAATACAAACTTATATGATAATGATACAAGAGATATTTTTAAAAGAGCGTATGCAATATCACATTCAGAAGAGCTTGTAGGTATGATACCAGATTTACTCGATGAATGGCTATTAATTTCATTAGATTACCTCTCAAAAAATAATTTTAAGTTAAGTAATGATTTAATAAAAGCATTTGATAATATTGAAAATTTATCAGTAAGTTTAAATAGAAAAGATTCCAAAACTCAAAATGAAGATAGTTATTTTCTTAAATTAACAGAGTCTATAACAAGCGATTTATTATAAATATACTAAAGGAGGTATAAATTGTTTATATATTACAGGAATACAATCAAAGAATTATTAAAAGAATATAAAACAGAATTATTGAAAAAATATTTTAAGAGAGTAACTCCTATTTTAATCTTATTATATATATGCTTATTTTTCTTTATGCCATTGTCGTTTTTTTCTATATTTATTTTGATAATCCAAGTCCCTTTGGTATTAATAATGCTACTAATTTTATCTATTATTAAAGTTTTAGTTATAAGAGACTATAAAAACATAAAAGAAGAAAATTTTAATTCTATTCTCATATTAAAAGAAGCCTTAGAAATAAATTCTTCAATATTTAAAATGGGTAAAACATATAATGTATATTTAACTGAACTTAGAAAATTAGACAAATTATCAAAATTTTTAACTAAAAAGAATTGTATAATCACATTTATTCTAAAAGAATTTGGATTAATATATTTAGAAAAAGACATCTTAAATATTTTTTTTAATTTAAATACTTATATTTCAAATAATAGAAAAATAATATTATATCTTATGTCATCAAGCAATAGACTTTTATACAAAGATAAAAATACAATAGAAGTATTAAAATTAGCATATAGTATGAATTTTGAAGATTGCATGAATGAAAAAATTATTTCTTCTCTATTTGAAGAATGGTTGTTACTTGCATCTATATGCTTATCAGAAAATGATTACACATTAAGTAATGAACTAATAGAAGCTTTCTATAATATTAACCAATTATCTTCACAAAGAAGGACTAAACCTCTCATTTTCTCTAAAGAGAGCTCTTTCTTACAATTAACAGATAGCATTAAGAAAGATTTAAAAGAATATCCTAACTTATACTCAGTATAACTTTATAAATAAATAGCCCATGTTTAAACATGGGCTACATTTTTATATAATCAGAGTTTTCTTTTAATATAGATTCAAGCTCTTCTCCAGAAATTGTTTCTTTTTCAAAAAGTGTATCTGCTATTTTTTCTAATAAGTACTTGTTATTAGACAACAATGTTGTTGTTTCTTCTTTTATTCTTAATGCTTCTTTTTTAACAGCTTCCAATACTATATCACTTTTAATTTTTAAACAATTTAGATTTATCATGCCATAAGTATCACTCATTCCAAATTCTGCAATCATCCCATAAATCCTTTGGGTTGCATTTTTTATATCAGATGTACATCCTGTTGTTACACATTCTTCATCATTAAATAACAAAATTTCTGCTATTCTACCAGCATAATCAACTTTTATCATTTCAACAATTTCTTTTTTAGAATGTAGATTTATTTTTTTAGGAGTTATGAATGTAGCTCCTCCAGCTCCAGAAGTAGATGGTATAATAGTCACTTTATTTACTTCTAATCCCATTAATTTAGCAACTAATGCATGGCCAGCTTCATGGTGTGATATTAATTTAAGTTCATCTAAATTGTTAGACCTGTTCTTTTTTTCATGTCCTTTTAAAAGCATCTTGTATAACGCTTTATCTAAACACTCTTTATCAATCTTATCTTTTTTTAATTGTATAGAAATTAAAATAGATTCATTTATTAGAGAACTAATATCTGCTGGACTAAATCCGATTGTCTCATTAGCTATACTTTTTAAGTCTAAATCATTTGAATACTTTCTATCTTTTTTATTTAAATACATTTTAATTATATTTAAACGGTCTTCAGACGTTTCAGGAAGAGGTATACTTATATGCTTATCAAATCGTCCTGGTCTTATAAGAGCTCCATCTAAATCTTCTATCCTATTAGTTGCACATAATATAAAAACTCCCTCAGAGCCATCAAACCCATCTATTTCAGCTAACAAAGCATTTATGGTTTGTCTTTGTTCACTGTTTTCTCCTGAGCATCCTCTTTTTCCACCTATTGAATCAATCTCATCAATAAATAGTATAGCTGGAGCCTTTTTCTTAGCTTCTTCAAATAATTCTCTAACTCTTTTTGCTCCTAACCCAACATATAATTCTATAAAGTCAGAACCATTTATAGAAAAAAAGGGTACTCCTGCTTCTCCAGCCACAGCCTTAGCAATTAAAGTCTTCCCTGTGCCTGGAGTACCATAAAGTATAGCCCCTTTTGGTAAAATAGCTCCTTTAGAAGTAAATTCTTTAGGCTTTTTCATAAAATCTACCAATAACTTTAAATCTTCTTTTGCCCCATCAAGTCCAGCTACATCCTTAAACTTAACTTCAGGTGTTTCAGCAATAGTATCAAATTTATTTTTTAATAATGAACTACTTTTAAACATTAATACTAAAAATAAAATTAAAACTATTGTTGATAATTTAAGCTTAATTACTTTTCTCTCTTTAACATATATATTCTTTTCTAACATCTCTTTTTTAAAGTTATTATATTTAGGATTTAAAGTTATGTAAGAATTATCTTTTTTATCTTTAACTCTAACATATTTCCCATCAATTATATCTAAAGAAATCTCTTTTACTTCTTTTTTCTCTACCATCTGTTCAAACTTTTTATATGATATTTCCTTTATATCTAAAAGTGACTTTATATTATCTTTTTGAATAAAGAATACTATCACAGCAATAATTAGTCCTACTAAAAAAGCAATCAATAATCTTACCTTTTTATTCTTTTTCATACGATCCTACTTTCTTCTTAGATAATTTCTAATACTAAGCTATATACTCTTTTTTACTGGAGTTATCTCTTTGTAAGAAACTATTCTATCCTCTTGTAATATTTTCTCTGACTTCTTATTACATATTAATATTTCAATTAATACTCCTTCTTCTTCTATTTTTTTTACAATAGCTTTAACACTATTATCTTTAATGTAATTATAGTCAACTACATCACCAACTTTGTAGATTTCTTTCAAACATTATCACCTCTTTATAATATTTATATATCTATATTATAATATAATTCCAATAAAATTTGTACATTTTTATTGTTTATATAAAATTTATTTATTATTTTTCTGTATTAGAATTTATAGAATACTCAATTCCTTTTAAATCAAATTCTTTATCTTCTATTTTTTTAACTGAAAATATAAAATTATTTATCTTCAAAGAATCTTTATTATATAAATATGTGTTTAAATCTTCTACAGAAGATAATTCTGATAAATTCATATTGACTTGTACATTTAAAGCACTTTTATCTTTATTGCTTAAATCTTTATTCATCAAAATTTGAATATAGTCAATAAACAACTGGTGGTTATTAATATTAAATGTATCTTCACCTCTATTTAATATTTTAAAAGTAATTGAATCAGATATATTATTTTCATTATTTATATCTATTTTTTGAGTATGCTCTATACTATAAGTATTTTCGATATCTTGCTTATTATCTTCGATACAAATATTGTGCTCTTTATTATAGGTTAGTGACAATTTATTTATATTCCCAGTTCCATCTACTGCTAAATATAAAGCTTCCTTATCATTATTTTTATAATATTTACTAACCAATTGTCTTAATTTAATCATCTGTTTATTAAAAACAACTGATGAACTATCACTCTTATCTTTCTTTCTTTCTTCATTTAATTTTACTTCATATTCATCTTTAACCTTTTTGATTTCACTGTTTAATACTTTTTGAAATTGTTTAGATAAATTATCTTCTACTACCTTTACACTTTTATTAGACTTATTACCTGTATAATCCTTTACTATACATCCTACAGCCACACCAATAATAATACTTAATATAAAAAATATAATTACTCTCTTTCTCATATATTTATTCTCCTTATTGTGATTTTATATAGTATATAAAATTTATAATATAAAATATTCTTTATTTGCATATATATAATAGATATTTTATTTAAAAGCTTTTTTTTAATAAATTAAAATGAATGGAGAGGATAAAATTGGAATACAAAATGAGTAAAAAAGAGATATTAAAAAAGGTAAATAGATTAATTAACAAGGGGGAGCTTGATAAGTTATATGAATGTAATGAATTTATCAATATTTATGATTATAAAAAAGAGATAACATTAAATTTTTTAGAACACTTTTCTGAAGAAAAGCTGAGAAATAATATATATATAAGTAAATATATCCCTATTAAATATAGTATAAACAAAAATAATTTAATAAATAAGATTTTGAAAGATATAGATATTAACACCTTTATTACTTTTAACGGATTATGGATAATTGAAAATGAAAAAGATTTAGAGGAGCTATATGACTTTACTGGAGATCAGTATTCCCTTGAAGTCATAGATTTAGAAAAACACCTTGGAATAACATGGGTAGAGAATGGATTATGCATCATAAATTTCAAATTAATTAGAAGTATTGTACTAAAAGAAGGCAATATAAATCTAAAAGAAGAAATAAATGATTGCTTATGGACAACCATTATACATGAACTAAGGCACACTTTATTTATAAACTTTCTTCTACCTAAGAGATTGTATAAAGCTGAAGATAATTCTGAAAATAGCGTTGAAGATTATTGTTTATCTCATTATTATAAATATTTTAAAACAGATACTAATAGTTATTTATTATCTTAATTTAAAAAACGTTCTGATTATTTTCAGAACGTTTTTTTATTAAAAAGTAAATAATTATCTTAATAAGCTTTTTATCCCAAGATCTTTGTCATCCCAATCATAATATACTTCCCCATTGGGTTTAATTATTAAGTCATAGTATATTATAGTATTTCCTACCTCAAAAGAAGAAGATTCAAGCCCTTTATGGTATCGTACTTTAAGCCCATCTGTTAGTCTAATAAATTCAAAATCTTGACAAATATCACTTCCTCCAGAATAAATCATTTTATAACAACTATTGTTAAATAAATCAAGACCTATCCCATCCAAGATTTTTAAATTAGAATCTGCCATATATCTATAATCAGCTCTAAAATTTATAAGGACATTTTTAAAACGACTAAATCTTTCTATAATATTTGTTATGTTTGTACTATTAGTTAAAACACTATTTATTCTTATATCTTTCTTTATATCATTTAGATAATAATCTTCTGCTAAATCATCTAAAATTACTCCATCATGCCTACTTAAACTTATTCCTTTAATTCTATTTTCTGTATTAATATAGTTAATGGTATCTAATATTTTATGTTTTGGTAGAGTGGTGTTTATATAAACAATTTTATCTTTATCTATTAAATTAATTAAATCTTTTAATATCTCTAAATCTGCAAAAGGTTCTCCTCCTGTAAAAACAAAGCTTTTAAATCCTTTTTTATTTAACATGCTTATAGACTTTTTAATATTTTCAATGTTTGGTAAACCTTTTTTGTATTCTTTTTTTGATGTACAAAACTCACAATTATTTATACAATCAAAAGGTGCAAATACTGTTACAGAAACGTCCTCCCTTCCTTTTCTAAAGCTTATATTCAGTTTATCCATGAAGATATCCAAATCACACCCAGCGGAAGAAGGATGCCCTCCTCCATTAAAGTTTAGTTTAGCTATTTCACTTAAATCAATATTTTTATTCGTTCTTAAGCTAACATTATTATTTAATTTATTCAATATAGCTATAAAATCTAACTTGTCAAATTTAGTATATAAGAAATGACCTAAAAGACTTATTTCTCTCCTATCATCAACACTTACTATCCCAACATTAAACTCTTGTTGTTTTTCATCTTTTAACAAATTCATTTTTCGTTGTACTAACTTCGCTCCAATTTCATCAAAATAATCTATTCTACTTTTTGTTTTTAAATCTATCTTAATATTTTCTTCTTCACTAAACAATTCCTTATTATTAGTTATCTTTTCGATAATTGATTTTATAAAATCAATAGATCCCATTTCTTCAAACAAATCATTTAGTCTTACAGCTTCAAGATTGTTAGTTTTTGTCCATGAAAAAGTATCCCACTCCTGAACTAATTCAACAAAATATCTTAGTTCTTTAAAATATAAATCTGAAGGTCCAAATACATCTTCAAAAAGAAGCTTTGTGCCACAAGTGGGTTTTCCTTTTCTATCAAATAGTATTACTTTTGCCCAAAAATACTTATTTAAATCTAAAGCCGTCTTATGATGATCTATAAGTTTAAACTTTGCTCCTTCTTTTACAACTTCATCTATCTTTTTAGCAACTTCATTTGATACACTTATATCAACTATATAAGTCATATCAAAATTTAAATATTCTTTTTTATTAATAAAATCTAATACAAGCTTATCTACATTACTATAATCACATCCAACTGATTTTAAAACATTAATATTATTTAACTCTAAAACAATCTCTGAACTTTCCCCATCCATATCAATATGTTTAAATAAACATACTTTAGCTATACTTTCCATAAAAGAAATCCTCCCATTAAAATAAAGTTATATTTTCTAATCTATCTTATACTTTATGTATATAAAAATATAACTTTATCATTTTAAATTTTGACTCTTTTTAGATTTAACAACTTTGAAATACTCCACCCTACTTACGTTGAAGATGAAGTATTTCGCCTATAATTGAATAAATCATAATGTTAACTTGTTATTATATATAACTTCAAATTTTTATTAACTCACTTCATTCTTTTTCTTATTCATTTAATAATATTATGGTATCATCATCTTGTACATAGCTAACTATTCCTTGTGATTCAGTCCATTTGTCAACCACCTCTTGTAAAGATTTTAAGCTATCCTTATCTACATGATTAATAGCATCCTCATAATGATTATCCTCCAACTCATCTTTTACTATTTCATACATATTTAATTTAAACTTTATTGGTATACAACCATAAACATAATTAGGCAAGTCCATTTCTTCATTTTCATAATATTCTTTTAAAATATCTATTTCCTCAAAATATCGTTCAGTTTTAATATCATACAGAAAATCATGTTCATAATTTTCTATATTTATTTTCTTTGCTTTTTCAAACTTACTTTTTTCCGAATGTTCATCATATATAGTTCTAATTATTTCCTTCATAATATCCTCCTTATATAACATATCCAAACTACTATTAAGTTTAATTTAAATAACAAATTCTATATTTTATTTGCATTGTTTTGTTCATTTTTCACTTAGATAATATATTATTATATTTTTTCATATTTTCTAATAATATATCTTTTTCTTTCAATGCTACTTCTCTTTTGGGGTCATTAACTATAGAATAAACTGTCTTCAATAAATTAATTAAGGCCAATTTCATTTCATCTCTCATATCTCTAATCGCTTTTTCATCTTCAATATATTCTTTTATGTTATTATATTCATGTGCCAATGACTCAAAAGCAATTGCATATTTTACAACTATTTCATGATGAGGGCTTTCACTATCAGATAAAATATTTTCTGTAAGCCTAAACTCTTTGTTATATTGGCTCTTAATATCATATTCTTTATTAAACATAACTCTAATGACATCTAATAAATATCGAGAATGTTCTTTCTCAAAGTCCCCGCTTATTAGAGAGAATATTTCCATCACCCCAAACAAAAAAACTATGAACCCCAAAATAGGTATAAGTAATACTATGAGACCTGATACAGAAGACAAAAAATTTATAGGATTATCTCTTTGTTCTATAAAATTTAAGGACTTATTTTTATACTTAATTTTTTTAAGAACAAAAGCTATCAAGAATAGTAACCCCCCTGTAACTGCTTGGATCTTACATATAGCAATAATTAAATCTATTAATATACTCATTATATATTTTTCCTTTCTAAATTTTATTTAGTCAATATATTCCTATATCTTTTAATGTTTTCTAATAACATCTCCTTTTCTTTTAATCTTTTCTCTTTCTCAGAATCATTAACTATAGAGTCAATAAGCTTTAAAAAATCAATCAGAGATAATTTTATTTCATCTCTTATATCAATAATTTCTTCTTCATCTTCAATATATTCTTTCATATTATTATATTCATGTGCCAATGACTCAAAAGCAATTGCATATTTTACAACTATTTCATGATGAGGACTTTCACTATCAGATAAAATATTTTCTGTAAGCCTAAACTCTTTGTTATATTGGCTCTTAATATCATATTCTTTATCAAACATAACTCTGATGACATCTAATAAATATTGAGAATGTTCTTTCTCAATATTTCCTCTTATTAGATTATAGAATATTTCCTTCATCCCAGATATAAAAACTATTAATCCAAAAATAGGTATAAGTAATACTATGAGACCTGCTACAGAAGACAAAAATTTTATAGGATTGTCACTTTGTTCTATAAAATTCAAGGACTTATTTTTATACTTATTTTTTTTTATAAAAAAACTTATTAAGAATAAAAAGACTCCTGAGACTGCTTGAATCATATACATTTCAATTATTTCATCTATTAATATACTCATTATATATTTTCCCTTTCTAAACTTTATTTAGCCAATATAATCCTATCTCTTTCTTAGAATCATTGACTATAAAGTCAATAAACTTTAAAAAATCAATCAGAGATAATTTTATTTCATCTCTTATATCAATAATTTCTTGTTCATCTTCAATATAGCTCTTTATACTATTGAATTCATTTATGAGTGAGCCAAATATAATCATATTTTCTGCAACTATTTTAAAATAAGGACTTTTGTCATTAGACAAAATTACCTCAATAATATTAAATTCATTTTCATATTTTTCATTTTCTACTATAGCTTTTAGACTATATAATAAGTAGTTATAATACTTCCATAAAAAAGGCAAAAGGGAACACGCTACTTTAGTGATGTGAGGAATTTGCCCTCTTTGTGTTAAGCAAGAGTCTTCAACTCATATCTATAACCATCGCCCTTTTGTATTAGTTTTAAATATTTATGGTTTACATCTATCTGTTTGCCATGTTTCTTTGAATAGATTGCAAAGGTACCTGTGCTTCTACAACTTACATTTGATACATATTGACCTATATATTTTCCTTTTGGTATATTAGCTTTTACCATATCTCCTGATTGATAGCCAAAGAACTGTTTTTGTCTTGGTAAATATGCTCTTGGAAAACCATATTTATTTAATAATGTTCTGCTTCTTGTACCTCTTCCTATTGATTTTATATATAACTCCTTCAACCCTTTGTGTATTTTGATTTTAGGCGTTTCCTTAACACACAAAGCATCATAGTAATGAGTTTTAGGCAAGTTAGCTTTTACTCTATTATGCTTAGTTACTCCTCCAGTAGAGACTACTACATCAGAAGTTAATTTACATAACTTCATAGGTAACACAGTTAGAAACTGCTCTCCTCGATAATATTATTAAGGCTTGATAGCATATTACACTGTTTGTACCCACAAACTGTTTAATAATATGCAACAGAAGCTACAAACTGGAGAAGCATTTGTAGGTGTTATGACCTTAATAATGTAGTTTAAAACTTAATCTGGTCAATATGACTTGTAGATAACTTCAAGCCTACCTCTTTAGAGGTGGGTTATTGACTCAAAGTTTTCTTGATAAATCTTATAGACATCTGATTGAATAAACATTATAAGTAAGCCAAATATAGGTATAAAAATAAATAAATAATCTTCTAATGTAAAAAATTCACTTTGATTTACAAAACCTAATTCTTCCTGATTTTGTTTTAGAATGTTTAATGAATTATTTTTATCCCTGGTTTTTTCTTGTATAAAAACTCTTTGTAAAAATAAGAAAACTAAACTTAATTGAATTACATATATTCCAATTAATAAATTCAATATACCTGCTCCTTTTTTATATTTATAACTTAATTATATCATATTTATTGATTATATAAAACGTAAAGAGCATATTCTATTAAAAATATGCTCTTTAAAATAATTATTTTAAATTTATATCAAATATTTCTTTTAACAGGAACATCATTTTTGTTCTATCTTTAAGAGACATTTTTTCATAAGCTATTTTAATAGCCTTCATGTCTTCTTCAAGCTCAAGTGATTTAATCTCGCTTCTTCCAAGAATAAAATCTAAAGAAACTCCATAGAAATTTGCCCATTTATATAATATTGGCAGTTCGGGTTTTCTTTTATTATTTTCATACTGCGATATCGTCGATTTATTAAAACGTGTATTATTTAATTTATTAAATCTTTCTACAAGCTCTTCCTGTGTTAAACCCATTTCCTTTCTTAGCCCTTTAAATCTCTCCCCAAATAAATCCATTTTTCCCTCCTTATGCTACTAACATTCTCTCCTTCAATTTTGTATTTCTCTTAATTGCAATATCTCTTTTTATTCCCTGTTGTATTGTTTTTATGCTTCCTATCATTGCTAAAAAATCTCTTGCTCTTGTCATCCCTGTATAAATTAGATTATTGTATAACATATAAATATGCTGTGGTACAATTGGAAGTAATATTGCTCTCCATGCACTACCTTGGCTTTTGTGTATTGTAATTGCATAAGATAGTTCTAATTCATCTACACCATCATCGTAAAATGCAAAAAATTCATCATATTTTACGATTACTCTTAAACCACCTTTTTCTAAAGGGACAATATCATAAACTACTCCACATTCTCCATTTGTAACATCTGTATTGTTAATTTTCTTAAAAGAACCATCTTTTAATTCATATAGAGCCATATTATAATTATTTTTAACATGTATTACTTTATCATTCTTTGCAATAAAAAGACTTACTTCTTCAGATGCCCCAACTTCTGCAATTTGAGCTTCAAACTTTGTTTTTAAAATCTTTTTTTCAGAATTAGCATATGGGTTAAACTCTTTTTGTATTATATAATTAAACACATTAGTCCCCAATGAACCTGTCCTTTGAGGTAGAAGAACTTGTATTTCTTCAAGCCCATATTTATCTATGAGTCTTCTTATGCTACTAATTACAGCTAATCTTACTTTTCTTACTGAATCTCTTTCTAAAACATAAAAATCTTTATCATCTTCATTTGGACAAACCATTTTTGATTCAACAACTCCATTTGCATTTTTAGCTATTCCAGATAATAAGTCTTGTCTCTTTAAAACATCTAAAGTTATTACTTTTACAATCTGGCTCTCTATAATATCTTTTAGTACTGTACCAGGTCCAACTGAAGGTAATTGGTGTACATCCCCCATAATAATTAACTTAGAAGTAGTTTTTATGGCTTTTATAAAATTCCATCCTAATTCAACATCTATCATAGTCCCTTCATCACAAACAATTATGTCTTTATTAAATTGATTAAACTCATTCATGGTAAAGCCCGTATAAGGCACGTATCCAAGAGATCTATGAATTGTTGAACAATCCATGTAAGTAGCGTTTCTAACCACTTTAGAAGCCTTTCCTGTTGGTGCAACAGCTTCTATTTTTAATTTTCTTTTACTTAGTCGCTTTGCTACTTCTAAGATTAAATTAAGAGTAAATGTCTTTCCTGTCCCAGCAGGTCCATTTAATACAAATAGCCCATTATCATATAAATTAAATTCTATACACGCCTCTCTTTGTTTAGTTTCTAATATATATCCTTTTTCAGAACATACTTCATCAAGAACTTTCTCTACTTCAATTTTTTTATATACTTGGTTATAATTAGTAAACAACTTTAACCTTTCAGCAAGCAATTTTTCAGATAAGTATAGATACTTTAAATAAATGCAATCATCCTCATTTATTATTTCATTTTCATTTATTAATTCTTCAATTGCTTCTAAAATCAGCTTTTCCTTGATGCTAAATAAGATATAGTTGTTTTTTGTCTTCTTATTTTTCTCATATAAACAAATTTTTTCAGCCAATAGATCTTTGTCTAATTTATATGTTTTGTCGAACTTAACAATCTCATCAGAAGAACTTTTACTACAAGAACACATTTCTTTATAACTTAAAGAAAGATTTAGCAAGTTAATTGCATCTTCAATTATTAATTCAAGAGGAAGATAACAGTGTCCACTAAGTAAAGCTTCTTGTAGTAAAAATTTTACTCCAGCTTTTAATCTATTAATATTATCTAATTCTACTCCTAAATCTAATGCAATTTTATCGCATTTTAAAAAGCCATACCCTCTTATTTCTTTTATTAGCATATATGGATTCTCTTCTATTAACTTAAGTATTTCATCTTTATATTTTTCATGTAACTTTCTTGCATTTTTATAATTTATTCCATAGTTTAATAATTCAATAAATATATATTGATTATCTTCAATTTCTTTTAATTCTTTTTGCCATTTTAAAACTGACTTCTTTCCAATCCCTCTAACTTTATTAACTACTTCTAATGGATTATTAAGCAATACTTGTATGGATTCATCTCCAAATATATTATATATATTTTCTGCTCTACTTTTTAACCCATATAATGTTTTAAGATAGGCTATTATCCCTTTCTTTGTATTTGGCTTGCATACTCTAAATTCATTTACTTTTATCTGTTTCTCTCTTTTATATAGAACTATTGTACCTTTTAACTCATAAGTCTGTCCTTCTACTAATTTTTTATTAAAGGTACCTTTTATTGTTACCTTAACATCGTCATTCGTTTCAAAATTGTAAATCCCAAAGGAAGTATCTTCAATAAAAAAAATATTATTTCCACAGATACCAGTTACCTTAATAGAATCCCCATTTTTATATTTTTCTAAATCCATAGTTTATCGTCCCCTTTTTTATATTTTATATATAAATACTTTTTCTAATAATATATATTAGATTTTAGGAGCAATTCTTATAATACTTAAATGGATTGTTTTTACATAAAAATAAAAGAAGGGGAAATTCCCCTTCTTTTATAAATAATCTATCATCGTTTTTAATAAATTTATATATTTTATGAACTTTCATTGTTCTTTTTAACTGGCATTAAATTTAATTTGTAAATTGTTAATAGTTATAATTTAATAAATAGTTACTTGTAATGTGTAAAATGTAATTTATGTTTTTTATTTGGTTAGAGTCTTTATATACTCTGAATTCAAAAGCAGTAAATTACACAAATAATAAAAACAAGATAGATTATTTTTATATATAAAACATCAATAATTAATTATTAATGTGATATAGCTATTAAATTTCTAAATAGGTATCACTATTCATCTTACTTATTAAAGACTCAAGTGTATTAATTTTTTTTCTTAATTCATTTTTCTTCTCTATCATAACATCTCTATCAAAATTTAAAGTCTTTATTTCCATATAAAAAGAAGATGCATATTGAGTATCTACTTTTCTATGTTTTTTCTCTTTATCCAATGAAGATAATTTATCAAGAACATTTAAATAGTTTCTATATTCTCTTATTTTTGTTAAGGCACTTGATATAGTATCTTCATCACTTATTTTTGTTTTATTATTAGTATTTTGCAGTAAATTTCTATATTTAATAATATTCTCTGTCATTTTATCAAAGTTACTCAGCTCTTCATCGAATGAATATTTTGGAGTCATTTGAGTTAACTCATTTCTCCCTTGAACAAATGTAGAATGTTCAATTACAATACTATTATCTAAAAGTTCTCTTCGCTTATTATATAAATCATTTTCTTTATCGCTTATAAGTAATCTTAATTCATTTAAATTTAATTTCATTAAATTTACCTCCTATTGATGGCAAGCAAGGGATTTGAACCCTTATATATACAACTCCCCTGGTTAAAAGCTTTTAGTAGTAAAATTTCCAAGGGACTCGAACCCTTAAGTATTCCAAAAGGAAAGTTATAAATAGACACCTTCAACCTGCCATATAAAATTTTATATATTATTAAAGCTTTCATTACATTTTTCACATATATCTCCATATATACCTTTGTTTACTTTATCTCCATATATAACATTACTACAAATTGTACATCTGTGTACTATTGGAAGCTCTACATTTATCGCTTCTTTAAGAATGATCTCACTTAATATAGACTCTGCTACACTTAGAGAGCTTGTTTTTATTGGAAAATATTCTTCAGTATTCTGACTCTTTATATCATCAACACTGGTTAGATATATGGAATCATTAATTTCAAGCAAAACTTTTTTATCTTCCTCATTTTTATTATATGAGCTAAGTCTTTTCATCAAAAACCTAACGACTATAGTAAGTATTCTATCCAAAAATAAGTCACCCTTTCATACACTAATTTTTATATTTGGTTATTCTGTTAATCCAGACATGGTATCGAGCTTCTACCATAGCAAGTTTTTTTACAAGTTTTCTCTTGGAGCTCCTACAGTAAAAAATATTTTTTGTTAATATTCTTTTTGCACGATTAAGGATTTATTCCTTTTCCAAATATATTTGGATTTAATGTACTTTAAAGATGTAATTCATTTCTACTCGGATTTTTGTGAGAAATATTTGTAGTTTTTATTTACATTATTAAATTTACATAGGTAGAAGAAGCTATCTTCTTCATTGCAGGAGAGGGATTCGAACCCTCAACTTTTTGGTAATGAGCCAAATTTGCTACCATTTGCATTATCCTGCTATAATGCTATTGTGCCTTGGCCAAAGGGCTTATCCAATAGCAATACTCCCACTATATAGTTAAACTAATAGCAAGATTTATCTTATACCGTTATCGCACTCGTCAATAACATATTTGTTTCATATAATTATATGAGAATGTCCTACTTATTTGAGCTATGATTAAGCTTAGTAGGTTCCTTATTAAATAGCAAAAACAACAAACAATCTATCTCAAGCAAATCTCAATAAATCGCCAAAACTCCAAACGAATATTTTAATCTACTTTTGTTTTAAGCTCCAAGGGGAGTTTTTATCCTATAGGGCATTTTTTAGTTGTTATTCTCTTCCTTTTACATCCAGAGAAGTCAAGATGTGTCTTAAAAACCCATTTAAAAAGTATGACTTTTCTACTTTTTTTTACTTAGTGTTTTAATACTAAAATAGGAAAATATAAAATCAATTCGGTAGAAGTTTGTGTTTCAATAATTCCTTTAAAACTTTGGTGGAATCACCTCTTTCTTCCTAATTAAATTTAATAGCCCCCACCAGCTAAAATATACTCCCAGTATCCTCATATGAATTTATGCTTAAGATACTTCTCTTCCTTCTATAACAGTAAGAGAGAATTCGTTCCTTTATCTTATATAAATAGAATCTCTACTCTCCAACTTATCAATTTTTTATTTTTCTGTTTTTGTAGACATCTTTTTTAGGTTTACTTTTTTCATTTTTTTTACTAATTTCATATAATTCATTTATTATATCTTTTTTTAACATATCTCTAATTTTCATTTGATGCCTCCTTTTTTAGTCGGAATAATAGGATTCGAACCTATGACCTGAGCATCCCAAATGCCCCGCCTTCCCACTTGGCTATATCCCGAAAATATGACTGAGATTTACTCTATATTTAATAGTAATAAACCTCAGTTTTAAAATTTTAAAAATGGTTGCAATTATATTTTTTAAAAGGGGGAATACATTATCAACAAATTTATAGCAAAACTGTTTTTATTGTATAAGCAACCATTCATAAATTTTGAGGGATATTCTATCCCCACTAATTTTATCATTTCAGATGAGGTGCTTCACCTTTGTTTGATAAAAATTACTTAATAATGGTTCCAAAGCTCAGATTTGAACTGACTATTAATAGTTCTCTCCTATTTGAGAAGCTTTGGCATTTTTCCTTTTTCTGTAATTTTATATTCTAAATATATCATTTTTTTATTTTTGTGTCAACTTTTTTAGCAAAAAAATTTTTTATAAAAAACGTAATCGTTCAATTTTTGTTATTTATATTAAATAAAATCATATAATAATAAATATTAATAATAAAGGAGTTGTAAATTCTATGAAAAATATAAACAAGTCAATACCTTTAGATAAAGGTATTGATATATCCAATGATATTATAAATAAATTTAAACATATTCTGGATCTTTTTAATAATAGTAAGGAAAATAAATATAAATTATTAACTGAAGATTTATTTTTAGACATTGAAGACTTATCTTATTTTTTTAATACTTTTGAAAACATCTTTAATGCTGAAGAGTTAAATACTTTCCAGGAATTTTATTTAAAAAGTATAATTGATACAATTAATAATAAAATTAACCAGGATAATATCTACTTCAGTATAAATACAAATCAGAAAATTTATTTTTTAGATGTTATCTTTACAGAAAATAATAAAGAATACAATTTATTGACTTTGGACCCTTATTTAAAAACAATTAAAGAAAAAGAATATGAGTATATATTAAACATGAATAACTGTATTTCTGAAAAAAAAATAGAACTTAATAAATTAAAAGAGTATGAACTTTATCTATACTCTATTTCCCAATCCCCTCAACTATTATCTAATGATAATATTTTAAAAATGGTTGATATTAGATTAAGAACAAAAAAGTATCTAAATGAAATACATAAAGAAATGGTTTCAAATTCTAATAATATAAATAGATTAGCTGAAGAAATCATTACATATAAAGTATTATTAGAAGAAGAATATAAAAACATAGCAAATGTCGATGTTTTAAAAACTATTTTTTTAGATAAGCTAATGACTTTCTTTAATTTTAAAAAATTAGTTTAACCTACTATATATTGATTAATTTATAAATGCGAAACTATATATAGTGTTTTTAATTGACTTTTGATATTTATTACTTTATTATATAAATTAAATATATATTTACATTTTTTATATAAAATGCAATCATTACATTTCATATATTCATATATATATATATAAATAAGATTAATTAGCTATATTTATAGTTAATTTAGGAGGACTGAAAATGAGTAAAAAACAAGTAAATGAAAAGTTTACTTTTAAAGATATAATCGTAACAGCAATATTAAGTGTAATAGCTTTTTTATTAATTTCTTCTGTTATTCGTTTAACTACAGTAATGGGACATTCAATGGACCAAACTTTATATGACAGAGAAAAACTAATAATAAGTAAAATAGCTTATAATAAAGAAGACCCAAAATATAAAGATGTGGTTGTAATTAAAAGAAGTGATCTAAACGTCAAATATATAATAAAAAGAGTTATCGCTGTTGAAGGGGATACTTTAAAAATAGTAAATAATAAATTATATATAAATGATAAATTAATTGAAGAAAATTATATAAATGAAAAAATGCAAACAAGCGACTTAGAGATAAAAATACCTAAAGATAAAATCTTTGTTATGGGAGATAATAGAAATAATAGCATAGACAGCAGAAGCTCCATAGTTGGTCTAATTGATCAAAAAGATATTGAAGGAAAAGTTATTTTTAATCTAAGTCAATTTAAAAAATTTAAATCTTAAGGGGAAAGAGGTATTTATTAAATACCTCTTTCTTTTTGTTTATATAGCCTTAAATTTGTTATAAGATTTTTTTTTGGAAATAGAATAACTTATAGAATATTACTAAAGAAAGGTGTTTAATACTATGTTATTTATATTTCTAATTTGTTTTATATATATATTAATAAGTTCAGTGAATATAATATTTACTGATAAAATAATATTATATTTGTTAAAAAATACTACTACCAAAGACAATATCTTTTTTAAATCCCAGTTATATAAAATACTATTATTTATAGTTAATTTGGCTCCTTTGATATTAGTTATACTAAGATCTTCTCATATACAGATTAAGTATTTGTTAATAGTATTCTATACTATATGGATTGCACTATCATGTTGTCTTTATTTTAATGCTAAATTTGTATTGCATATTTTAGATCTAAAATATGATATTGATAAGATCCCTCCTTATTATAGTAAGGATTTTTTATTTGCTATAATAAATATAAGTAATAATAAGCTTATCTTAAAGTATAGATTCTTTAAGAGGAGACTTGAGATTGATTTGAAATAAATCAAATAAAAAGAAAACCTTAAGGTTTTCTTTTTTGTTTAACAGGATAATCCATTCTTAAAGGCAACCTGGACAGATTCTAATATGTTTGAAATCTCCCCTATTGTATCTTCTAAAATTTTATTATTTTCAAATCCTGCTAATTTTATATTGAAAGATAGAAAAATCCCATAGGACTCTTCTTCTTTTTGAAAAAATACATCTGAGTTTATAACATCAAAAAATTCTCCTTCTTTTATAAAAGGTGCTATTATTTTAGGCATTCTTAATACTGCAAATTTATGCATAAATCCTTGTTGCTTTGTAATTTCTCTAAAACTTTCTTCTGAATCAATATCAAAATAATTTTTGATAAAAGAAATAGGAATTATAAAAGCTTTACTCAAAGAGATTATCTCTTTTTCAATATCTTCAGATACTTTTATGTCCAAGCTCTCAAAATCTAAAAATTCACTTATTTTTTGGATTATAGCTTCATATTCTTCCAATAATTCTTCTTGTGTTTTTATACAATTACTATTAAAAATGATTGTATTCCTAAAATCATTAAAATTTATATTTTTGTTTTTTAATAATTCAAATACATCTTCGTCTATAATTTGTTTTTCTAACATATCTTTAGCAAAAAATATTAAACTATTAGTTATTATCTCTGGGTAATCCTTTAACAGTTCTCTTTTGCAGTCTAAAAGAGAATCTCCTAATTTATTAAATTTATTCATTTTATTACAATTTCACCTCTTTATATTTAATTTTTTTTATTATATACATTTAAATGCTATTTATAACTAAAACTTTATATAAAAATGAGTTACCTAAATTTAGGTAACTCATTAGTCTATTTTATTAATATATTTTTTTTAACAACAATTCAGAGTCTAATTTTATGGCATAATCAGATTTGTCGCATTGAATTTCACATGTATACTCAAATAAGTTTACATGTCCTCCAGCTATTCTACCCATATTATCTTATTATTTGATTAATACTATAGCCATCTCTGCTTTGTTATTAATACAAATCTTTATCCATTAATAGTATTTTAACACTTCTTTACTAATATTTCAACATTAATATTGTTTATAAAAAATAAAACAAATAATTTTCAGAATATTCATAACTACTCAGAACAATAACCTATATTAATATACTAAAAAATAGTTTTTGTCAAGTTTATTTTTTTAAAAACACTAAAAATACTAAAAAACTAATTTTCCTATCCTACAATAGAAATTATCAACTATATTTTATTTATAAGAATTAATGATTATTCCCAATTAAAAAGTATATTTTCTCCCATTGATAAATTATAACTTATATCTTCGAATATTTTTTTTATATTGTTAAGGCCATTTCCATTTTTAATAAATTTACAATGTTCCTTATAATCATTTTCAAACTCTCTTTTTATATTAAGAAATTTAGAAGCACTTATTTCTATATATTCATTTTTATTATGTGAATTAAAGAAATCTATAAAATTTTGGAGAAAGTCAAATTCACTTTGAGATAATTCATTTGATCTTAAAAACACATCCTGCTCTAATTTTTCTATGATAGCGTTTACATTATAATAAAACATAAGAAATAACCCCCCTCATTTTTAACAAAAAAAGATATATAGGGCCCTTTATAAATTCTAATATCTTCATTGTTGTACATAAATTTTTTACTTATTCTTATGGATTATAATATCATTGTTTGTTGAATTTTAAAATAAGGAATCGAAAAAACCCATATTTTACAAAATTTAATTCTTTATGATATTATAATATATTATAAAGAAAAAGGAGTAGCTGGGATTATTACTAAAACTTTTAATCTCTGGCATTAATAAAAGACATGTTTAATATAAAAGTAATAATAGACAATAAAAACAAAATACACTATATTAATTCAAAGCAAATTAAAGATAAAAAAATAGATTATCCTGGAGAGGATTTAATAGAGTTCTTACTAATGGATTTAGCTGAATATAAAAATCAACTAAACCAATACTTTATAAATAATAAAATAATTATTGAAGATATAGAAAATAATTATGATAATCTCCACAATATTATATACCATATAGCAGAACTTATAAAAAATAAACATGATATTGCTTATTCTTATTTAGTTAGCAAAATAGAATTTGTATTTCTAAGTGAGAAGAATATTTTAAACCAACTACATCTTGCTTTTAGAGCTTTAGAAGAAATAATTAGATTGCAAGAGATTTTTAAAGAAGGTGCTGAGATTTGTCTTAACACAGAATCTTTAACGAAATTAACACAAAGTGAACGATTTATTCTATTTTTAGATAAACACCCTCAATATGAAAATTTTTCTTTTAAAACACCTCATTCTTTAACTCTTGTGAAAAATTGTGAATCAGATTTATATAAGATAAATGACATAAATTATAACAATACCAATTATAAAACAAAACATCCTCCTCTTACATATAAACAATTTGAAGAAGTAAATCCAATAAAGTATTTAATTTTAGAAGAGTTAGAAGAATTTTTATTCTATGAGTTTGCAGAGATGTGCAAATTAGAATTGAAAATAAAAAAATGTCAGCTATGTGGTGAATTTTTTATACTTAAAAGTAAACATAATGCTTATTACTGTAATAGAATTTATGAAAATAATCTTACTTGTAACCAAATCGGCATTAAAAAAACATATAAACTAAAAATATCCAACAATCCTACTTTAAAAGAGTATGAACGGATATATAATGCAAAATATGCAAAAATGAAAAGAGATGAATTAAAAGAAAATTACATAGGAGAATCAAAGGAAGAATTTATGAAATGGTCTAAAGTTGCACAAAAACTAAGAAAACAATACATTAACAATGAAATAACAAAAGAAGATTTTTTGCTTAAACTATCTTTATAATAAATATTTTTATTTTATACAATAGTTTTTAATATTAGATATATTTAAATACTCTAATCAATCTTACAAAAAAGTAAAAAGCCAGTCTCGCACAAAGACTGGCTTTTTAGTTGAATTTAAATTTATATTTAAATCCAAAAAATAAACTATGGCTTATAAAGAACTTCACTCCAGATTAAAATAGATTGTAGTTCTTCTTGCTTTTATTATATCACAAACCATTATAAAATAGAATATCTCATGAACCAAAAAGTTCATGAGATATTGCTTCCTATTTAATATAAATTTTAAAATAGTTTATACTTTATTAGCTTAATATACATTTTAAGTAAATTTTTTTTCGTAAATTTAACTTCTTTTCGTCTTATTGAATAGAAAGACAATGGATTTTCATTCATAGCTTCTAAGCATATTTTTTCTGTTTGGTTATCTACATCCTTAAGTGCTAATCCATCTTTTTTTACTGCTATTAAACACATTTCCTCTGTTTGATTTTCTATATATTGCAAGACCATTGGTGATTTTCTTATAGCCTTTATACATATTTCATCGAGCTGTTCGTTTGAAAATTTACCTCTTAATTCATCCCATTTTACATGTTTTAAATACAAACCATTTTGTTTTACTGCTTCAAGGCATATTTTAGCAGTTTGATTATTTACAAATACTAAAGCCAATCCATTTTGTCTTACTGCCTCAACACATATTTCTTCTGTCTGTTCTTTTACATATTTTAAAGCATTTCCATTCTGCTTTACCGCTATAAGACACATTTCCTTAGTCTGTGCATCTACAAATTTTAAAGCATTTCCATCTTCCTTTACTGCCTCAACACATATCTCTACAGTCTGATTTTTTACAAACTTAAGAGCATATCCATTTTGTATTACTGCTTCTTTACATAATTCTTCTGTTTGTTCCTCCACATACTCAAGTGTTGACCCATTCCTCCTTATTGCTATCAAGTATAGTTTATATACTTGTTCCTTTGATAGTATATCCCTATTTACATACTTGAGTGCATTTTCATCCTTTTTTACTGCCTCTATACATATTTCTGGAGTTTGTTCTTTTACAAATTTCAAAGCACTTCCTTCTTGCCTTACTGCTATTAAACATATCTCATTAATCTGTTCGTCTGAAAGTTTATCCTTTAACTTACTCCATTTTATATATATTAATGCACTTCCATATTTTTTTACAGCTTCAATCCATAAGTTATATATCTGTTCTTTAGCTAAATTAAGTTCGTCCCAATTTACATATTGTATAGACCAGCTATACTTCTTAACTGATTCAATACAAATTTCATAGCTTTGATTATTTATATATTGAAGTGCATCTCCATCTTGTCTTACTGCTATTAAAAAGATATTCTCTATTTGCATTTCTGTTAAGCCATCTAATATTACATACTCTAAAGCTTTACCATTTTCTTTTACTGCTTTAGTATATATGTTATATAATTGTCTGTTACTAAGTTTATCTATTAGTTGTTTTAAGTCTATAAATTCAAGATTTAAACCTTGATACTTTACCCCTTCTATACATAGTTTTTCTAACTCTTCACTTGTCATTCGGTTTTTTATTCGTTTCCATTTTATATACTTTAAAGATTCTCCATTTATTTTTATTGCTTCCATGCAAATATTAAAATTTTGATCAACGAAAATTAAATTCCTACAGTCTTCCCTTATTTTTAATAAATTATGTTTTTCTAATTTCATAAGAAATCCCCTTTTTTTATTTATGTAATTATATTGAATTGGCAAATTATTTATAATAAATGTATTTATGAGACTCATATTTCTTAGTTTTTCACATTTACCTTTTACTAAAAAATTCAATTTTCTATAAAAATTTATAATTTTTTGATTATAAACAATATATCAAACAATTTATAAGATAAAATTAAATAATTACTGATATAATTTATTTCCAATAAAAAATAATTTTTTTAGCTTTAGCTATATTACTATTTATATCTTCAATCAATTTTTTTATATTATTGAGTCCTTCTCCACCTTTAACAACTTTACATTGTTCATAATAATCTTCGACAAAACTCTTTTTAATACTATAAAAACTTGAAAGTTCTATTTCAACCAAATCCTCTTGATTATAAAAATCAACAAAATTTTGGAAAAAGTCAAATTCTGATTGATCCATACAATTTGATTTTAAAAATACATCCCCTTCTATTTTATTTATAACTACATATATGTTATAGGAAAACATAAAAATTACCTCCTTTAATTTTTAAAAAGATATATGGGCCCTTTTATATCTCCTTTATTTATTATTAATAATGATACTATTTTGTTAAGATTTTTAAAATAAAGAATTGAAAATTTAAATATTTAAAATATTAATTCTCTATGATATTATGAAAATGGAAAGAGGTGAATTTCTATCTTAAAAAAGATTAATTATCCATTTATAAAGGTTTTTATTGATAGTAAAAACAATGTACATTATGTAAGACATTTTGATAGTAAAAACAGTTGTCCTAAACATTTAGACTGTGTAGGTACAGATTTTATAGACTTTATATTACTTGATTTATCTAAATATAAAGAACAGTTAAAATTATATTATGATTATGATAAACAAAAAACTAATTTTTACAATCTACCTGAGGATCATTATGGTATATATATGGTTATCTATAAAATAGCCAATATTATTAGTGAGCATGAAATAGCACATTTTTATTTAATAGGTAAATTAAACAAGGTTTTTAACAGTAAAACTACCCTATTAGAACAAATAGATTTAGCTTTTAATGTTTTAAATGAGTTAGTTATACTTCATGATATTTTCCAGGATGGAGCTAATATATGTTTTGACATAGATTTTTCTACAGCATTTAGTAAAGTTGAAAGATTCGCTGTTTTTTTAGGAAAATATCCAAGCTATGCAAATTTCTCTTTAAACACTAAATTTGCTATAACTGTTACAGAAAATGGGAGAATGGATTTTGATTCTGTTATGAGTATAAACAACAAAAGTATTAATAATAATCGAGAATTAGTTTCTATTATAGGAGAACAATCTACTGGTAGAGTTAGCTTAATTAATTATATTATTTTAGAAGAATTAGAGGAATTTCTATTCTATGAATTTTCTGAGATGGCCAAACTTGGATTAGTGGTTAAAAAATGTAATCTTTGTGGAAAATATTTTATATTAAAGAATAAGCACAATACCTTATTTTGTAATAGGATATATAAAGATAACTTTACCTGTAAACAAATTGGTAATAAAGAATCATATAATAATAAAGTCTTAAAAGATTCTATACTTAAAAAATATGAAAAGATTTATAAAGCTAATTATGCTAAAATGCAACGAGATGAAGCAAAAGAGATGCATGGATTAAACAATGGAATAGCAAGAGATAAGTTTAAAAATTGGTCAAAAAAAGCACAACATTTGAGAAAGGAATACTTAGCTAAAAAGATTTCAGGTGATGAACTAATATTACATATAACAAATAAATAGAGAGTGATTTTTATCACTCTCTATTTATCTGTTTTATGAAACTAATTTAGTAAACATTTCTATTAATTCATTTTTTGATACTCCAAATTCATCCCATTTTATATGGTTGAAAGATCTTATATCTTGCTTTAAGGCTTCTAAGCATATTGTGTAGTTCTGTTTTTCTACATACTTAAGTGCATTACCAACTTTTTTGACCGCTATTAAACACATTTCTTCTGTCTGTGCTTCTACAAACTGAAGTGCATAAGGACTTCTCTTAACTGCTTCTAAACATATTTCTTCTGTCTGATCTTCTACAAATCTTAAAGCCCAACCAGTTTCTTTTACTGCTTCTAAACATATTTTTTCTGTCTGTTCCTTTACATACTGTAAAGCCATTCCGTCATCTCTTACTGCTTTTATACATAACTCCTCAGTTTGTCTTACTGCTGTATATAAACTATCTTTAATTTGAATCATAAATATTCCTCATTTCTATTTAGTATTTATCTATACTCTTTAAAGCTTTCACATACCATAAATTTTCTATATCACTATTACTTATCTCTTTTAAATCTTCTTCTCTTTCAATAACTCCCCAAAAACTTTCATTCCCATAAATTATTTCATTTAATTCAAACACAAACATAGCAGGGTTTGTTCCAGAACTTATATCTAATTCTTTTGTCTTAGGAGCATAACTTATTAATAAGGAATTTGATAACTCTCCAAGATAAAGACCTAAGTATGTTTTATTCTCATATTCTTTTTTACATGGTCTTACCTTAACAAATTTTCCTATTTCAGATTTCCTATAGCTACCTTTGTTTATATATTTATCATTTATTTTTGATACTTGAATTGGATATTCTATATTGCCACTTCTATAGTTTTCACACATAAAATTTTCTTTAAATTCATTAGCTCCTGCTATTCCATCCATCTCATTTATTTTTATATATAATTTATTACTTTCTAAAATTTCACAGTTTCTAAGAAATTGTTTAGAACAACTAAAACAATTTTTATCCATATAGTTACACCTCTTTTATTTTATATAATAAAATAGTATCATGTTTGTTGTTTATATTCAATAAAATTATCACTATTTTTTATTAGTATTAAATTCTTCCCACATTAATCCTATCATCTACCCAATTTCCTTCTAATTTATCTATATCTAAATCCCATATTCCCTCTTTTATTATTTTAGAGAATGAAAACTCAGGGAAAAATAAGTCATCTATAATTAAATCTGGCTTTGGCATACAGAAGGTGATATAATCTACCAAATTTGCTTTATTAATTATTTCTTTCGTATAATTTAAACCACCCTTTGACCAAATTATTATATTAGCTTTTTTAGATAACTTTATTATGGACTCTAATGCTTTTGGGAAAAATGAATCCCCCATATTTGGAGTTATGGTATCATCCACATCTATATATATAGTTGCTAAGTCATCTTTATATTCTTTCATTTAATTCACCTCTTTCTCCTCTAACAAGAACTTTGGAATTAAAATACCATTATTTTCTTTAGCCCAAAACTTTATGTCTTGAGTTGGAATTGAGCTATCTCCTATTTTATAATTCCAAATAAAAGGATTTGTATCTTTTAGATATTTAACCAAATCCCAAGTGTTTATGTTCTTAGTAATATTAAGTATATCTTCAATGACCTCTTTTTCTTTCTTAGTAAATAAGTTACAATCTGCAGGGCAAACATCTTTTATTATATGAGATTCAAATGTCTTGCTAATTTCAAACCAAACCTTTGGCATAGCTGGCCCATAATCCCAAGCTTCAAACCTTTCATCTAAATTTAAAAAGATGCTCTCGTTATATAAATATAAATATTTTGCTTGAATTAAATACAATAACTTATTTAATCTCAAATTATCTATTGCTTTATTCAATTTATTTTCACAGTACCATAGTACATAGGTTGCTACATCTTGAGCACTATATCTGGACTCTATAAAAATACTTGTATTTACCATAAAAATCCCTCTATTCTTTACTTAAATTTAACTTTTTATCTAATAATTCCTTAGATATCAATACCCCATTTCTTTTTTCTATATAATATTCTATATCAAATGAAGATATTGTTTGTCTATCCATAAAATGCTCTGGCTCCTCTAACCTTAGATATTCTATTATATCTTTAGTACTTATATCTTTAGTAAGTTCAATTACCTCCTCAATAGTGTCTTTCTCTTTACCTTTTACTAAATCATTGTTTTTAGGTATGATACCTGTAATTGGCTTTGAATTAAATTCATAAAAAGTAAACCAAACTTCTGGCATTGCAGGTCCATAATCCCAAGCTTCAAACCACTCAAATTTATCACTAAAGATACTATCTTTATATAAATAAAGATATCTCTCTTGAATTAAATACAATAATTTTTGTAATCTCAAATTTGTGGATGGATTTTTTAATTTATTTTCACAATACCATAAGATATAATTTGCAATATCTATAGCATCATAATCATTAAACTCTATACAACCCATAAAACTTCACCTCTTTTATCTTAGATTTCAACCTCTTTATTTTCTATCTTTTTCAACTTAGACTTATATTCTTCATCTGTAATTTTCTCTTTACTTTGACAAGAATTATAATAACTAATCCATATAAAGTCTTTTGTACATATTAGAATTGGCTTATATGGATAATGTTCACTATTATCTATATACTTAGAATATTTACATTTTTTCTGTTCACATACAACCATTTTTACTCCTCCTTCTATAATTTTTCATTTATTTTTCCTTAGATATCCAATACAAAATCTCCCATACAGGAATCGTTTTTTCTTTGAGAGTACAATATGCTTTCCAGGTCTCTTCTCTCTGGGTTTCTTTTATTAAATCTTCAATATCCCTGTATGCCAATGACTCCACCATATCATTTATAAATTTACTATCATCCTCTGTAGATATCTCAAAATATCTACATGGGCGAATTCCTGTTATATCTTCTACTCCATAATTATTATAGGAATAATAAACATCTGGAAATACAATTCCATAGGACCAGGCCTCCATGTCATTCTCAAATAATAGTTTATTAAATTTACAAATATACTCCTTTTGCAAAAAATATAAGATTCTTTGTAATTTAGAATTATTTATTGGTTTGTTTAATTTATTTTCACAGTACCATAAAATATATTCAGCCACATCCATTGCATCATAATTAGGACAAAATCCAGTAAGATTAATAAATTCCATAAAATTTCCTCCTCTTTTATAATTATTAAATATAAAACCTATGTTTTGTTTAATCTATTATATAAATGAACATAATAAATAATTCACATGTATAACTACATGTGAATTAAAAAGCTTCTGATTCTAATATTTCTTGTATATTAAGTATTAAATCTTTTGTAGCATTAACTTCATTGGCAGATACATTTCTGTTGTTTAAATCTAACCAATCTAAATATCTTTTGTCTATATTATTATTAATGGAGATGTAATCTGAAAAATTGTCTTTCAAAGAAATCAAATCTTTTTCAAAATTCTCAATATCTATATCTTTATATTTAATTAATTTATTAATAGGAACCGTATCTTCTTTCTTTAATAGAGTCCCAACTTCTTGTATCAACTGAAAATCTTTTAATTTTTCTAATAGGCAAGTTAAATACATTCCAAATTTTATGATATCTTTCTCTTTCTCTACAAACCATTTTTCTTGATATTGTTTTTTACAAATCTTCATTTCTTCATTTAACTTATCTATTAATGGTTTTTTCTTTATAAACATTAGCTCATCAGAGCTATCTCTAATTTCAATCATTAGTTTATTTTTGTTCAATTCTATTTTCTTAATATGATTTTTAAACTCTTCTAAGCTTTTTAAAAACATTGGTATCTCTTCCAAGTATTCTATTTGCAATTCTCTACCATCTTGAAAATATATTTTTTTAAAATCCTGAATTTCTATTTCTTCTATTTTATCAGTTCTCCCAATGTATTTTTCGCCTCTTATTTTAAGAAAATTTATTTTATTTTGATCCATGTTTAATACTAAAAAATTTTTTGGATAATTATAATATAAACTTTCTAAAGGCAATCTGTCCTTAATCTTATAATTTTTATTTGATCCATTATCTATCTCAAGACCACTACTTTTTGTATAAGATACTTTATTAAATAATCCTATTTTTATTTCTTCTAAATAATCAAATATATATATCACCTCAACTTATAATCATTACATTAATTATAAAATTTATATTTTATATAGTCAATAAAAATTATAATCTTTCTAATAATTGTGTATATATATTATATATTTTAGTTTTATTTTAATATTTCAAAATAAATTTTAGGAGGTTTTATTATGAATTTTAACAAGGATAATTTAGAAAAAAAATTTTTAAGACATCAAATAATAAGAATTGATGGAAGTAATGTATTTTTTGAAGTTTTATCTAATGCTTTTCCAATAGGAAAAGTACAAATAAATTTTAGGAAATATGATAAAAATGCAAATAAAGGTGAGAAATTTACTCAACAGGTAGATATATTTATAAACATAGAAAATGCCTTAGTATTGTGCCAAGATATATTATCTGGAAAAATGGAAAAATTAGCTGTTCTTTCTGAAAAGGAAGCTAAACAAAAAGATAGTAAGTATCCTCAGCCTATTTGGAAAAATTTAGGTGGTACATCTGTAAAAAAATTGAAAGAACAAAATAAAGAGAGAAAAGATGGCTATGCTCTATCAAGGATGTTAAAATTATCTCCTGGCAAAATTGGATTTTTATTTACAGCAGAAGAAGGTAAAGGAGAAGAAACAGATACAGGACTAATAACTCCAAGATATAATCAAAATCCTGATAGTAGAATTTTGGTCCCTTTAAATTCAGAACAATTAAAGACATTAGCTCTAATGATTAAGATACACATAGAATCTTATCTAACAATAAAATACAATCCATATTTTTCAAATTCGTATTGGGAAAATAAACAATAAAAGAGCCTATGGCTCTTTTATTTCTATATTATCTATTATTAATTGAATAATTGTAAAAATATTTATATTTATTATGTTAAATAGATCTATAGATAAATTATTTGTAACTATTATAGCAAATATCATTTTTAGCACAAACCCAAAAAATCCAGTTACTATTAACCACTTAATACATTTCCTTATTTCACAAAAATTTTTATTTGCGAAAGAGATAAAAAATAATAAAATAAAAAACAGGGTTGGTATGAGGCATATAGCACTATTTACAACAAATAATAAACATATAGTTAATACTATAGAAGTTTTTAATAATAAGTTTTTATAGTCTCCTAATAGATCATAATTTTTAATTTTATACTCTATAAAATCATTGATTGATTGAGACAGATTCCCTATTACAACATTTGTGACTTCATCATTGTTTTCTTTAAATTTTAATCTCCTGCCAATATAAATAGTTAAAAATGTACAGATAACACTATAAATAAAAAGTTCCCATTTAGCTACAATAAAGGATGCTATTATGGAGATAATTAGTATCCCACAGCATAACAATAACTTAGAATCTATTTGAGTAAAAGGTATAAGCTCTTCCTCTAACATTTCTTCTTGATCTTTTATATATTTTTCTTTTTTAATTTTTCTATCTCTATTTCTAATTATATTCATATTTATGCTCCTTTCTTTATATATATATTGTATTAAAATATATTTTTATTCGTTTTTATTGACTATATAAAATATAAATTTTATAATTAATATAATATACTAATTATAAAGGAGAGAATAATGAAACTGAAAGCTAAAAAAATAATAAAAACATTATTTATTTTATTATTTATAGTAATAATGTTTGTTGTTAGCTTCTTTACCTCCTATACATTATCCAATAATAAGATCGAGACAAAAAAGGTAAAAGAAGATACGATAAGTATAAATAAAAAAGAAAATAAATTCAAAAAAATAGAAGGCATTACAAATATACTTCTTTTGGGCACAGATGAAAGGAGCTCTAATGTTACTACACGAACTGACACAATGATAATTTTAACTATAGATACAATAAACAATAAGATAAAATTGACTTCTCTTTTTAGAGATGCTTTAGTTAATATCCCTGGCCATAATAAAAGCAAACTTAACCATGCATATGCATATGGAGGGGTTGATCTTTTAGAAAAAACTATTGAAGAAAATTATAATTTAAGTATAGATAAATATGCATTAGTTAATTTTAATGATTTTGTTAAAATTATAGATGTTCTTGGTGGAGTAGATGTTGAAATAAAAAAATCTGAACTTAAAGATTTTAACAAGCATCTAAAAGATATACCTAATAATTCAGAAGAAATAAAATCTCCAGGTTTAAAAACTTTAACTGGTGCCCAAGCATTATCCTATACAAGAATAAGATATAATTCTGGTGGAGAGCAAGGTAGAACAGAAAGACAAAGAAAGGTTATTAGTTCCATGGCAGAAAAAATGAAACATGTTAGTGTGTTTAAATATCCATCTATATTAAATACCATTATAAAATACATTGATACTAACTTAAACTTTAAAGATATATTAGATATATTATATACAGCTAATAAAATAGATTTTAATACAATTGAAACTCTATGTATCCCATTTGAAGAACTCTCCATATGTGGTAAATATAAGGATTATGGTTGGGTTTTTAGAACTGATTTAGATTTAACAGCAAAACTACTAAATGATTATATATTTAAAGATATTCCTGTTAATTTAAATAACATCAGCAAAAATAATCTTACAATTATTGAATAAAATTCAATTAAATATATCTAAAATTTCTCGTATAATAAACTTAAATATGCTACAATGAAGTTATATTTGGAAAATTATGGAGAGTGATTAAGATAGATAAAAATGACAATGAGAAAAAACAATTAAAAGATTCACTTATAGGATTTTTAATTAAATCGTTTATTTTAAATGTTTCTTTTATTTATATGAATAACCACATGGAAGCAAGTATAATGACTTTTTCGCTTCCTTCTGGAAAAACTCTTTTTTCTGTTGATGGTTTCCCTATATTAAAGTTCTTACTTTTTTCATCATTGTTGATTGAATTTTTTATACTTATAATTGATATGATGAATTATTATATTAAAAATTTATAGATATAAATTAATAATACCAAGTGGATATCCACTTGGTATTATTATGTTTATTTTTTCTTCCTATTAAAGAATAATCCTCCTATGGCCAATAATCCTAAAGCTACAGAACTTAATATTCCTTTATCCCCTGTAGAGGGGCTTTTACCATTTGAATCTAAGCTATCAGTATTTGTTTTTTCTTCATTGTTGTAATTATTGTCATCATTGTTATAATTATTGTTATCATCATCATCATTAGGATTTTTATTATCTGGTTCTTTTCCACTATAATCGTCATTGACCACTATTGTTCCATCTGGTCTGATTATAGCTCCATTAATAAATTTATCTGAGCTACCATCTGGTTTAATAACAATTACATTTGGAGGTATTATGATGTTTCCTTCTTCATCTATAGATGGAGTTTCTCCATCTGGCTTTATTACTGTCCCATCTGGTGTTACTATTGAACCATCTGGTTTTATTACATTTCCGTTTTTATCTATATAAATGTCATTTTGTCCATCTCCATCTTGATTATCATCTATGTCAGGTAAATTACTTGAGTTATCTTCATCTTCATCTTGATTAGGCTGATTAGGCTTAGAAGGTATATGGTCTCCTTCTTCCTCTTCGTTGTCGTTTTCGCCCCAATCTGGATTTGGATCTGGTTTTTCTCCAGCCCCATTATCCCAGCCACCTTCATAGACATAAACACCTCTACCACAATAAGAAGTATTTCCATTACTATCTGTTACTTTGTATGTTAAATAATAAATCCCTGGTTTTAAAGTATTAACATATCCACTAACTTTTAATTTATTAGTAATATACCCATCTTCTTCATCATATGCTCTTACATCGCTATAAGGATTAAATTCTGTTCCTACAGCTATATATGCAGGATATGCATATATTTGAGGGAATGCTCCATTGCCTTCAGTATTTGAAGGGTCATTTGAGTCAGAATCCTCCTCTATTTCATAGTCTACAACATGGACAACTCTATTCCATCTAACTCTATTATCTCTTGAATCTCTTACATAATAGCTTACAATATAATCCCCTACTTTACTTGTGTCTAAGTTGGTCGTATATGTTACCTTAGAAGTTAAATCCCCATCTTCTATATCTGTTACTTTAATTCCATCCATAACATTATATTTAGAACCTACTTTTATATAAACTTCTTCATTTAGCATATTTACAACTGGAGCATTATCAATCTTGTCAGGTTTTTTATCTGGTATATTCTCATTAAAATCTGCCACTCTTATAATAGCAGTTTCTTCTGTTAATTGTCCTTTAAAATCCATAACACTATATGTAATAGTATATTCTCCTACTCTATTTACATTTACAAATCCATTAACCTTTATATAGTTAGTTAAATCTTCGCCTTTAAAATCATGAGCTTTTATTCCTTGTAATACATCGAATTTACTATCCACCATGATTACACTATCTTTTACTCCTTCTATTACTGGAGGTCCAATAGGGCTCTCTTCATTTCCAAATTCTCCTAATTCGTAGTGAACAAGTTGGCCAGCATTTCCAAAAGTATCATAGGGAATAAAATGAATGTACTTATAGTCTTCAGGATTAAATTCTATTTCATTTGAAGAAACAGATGTTTTTACTATTCCTGTCTCTAAATTATCTTCTCTTTTGTTGCTTAGTTTCCATCTATAGTATTCTATTTCTCCACTAAATTCAACACCTACATCCCAGTCTCTGCCCTCTTCATCTGTCATATCTCTTACTATTGTATTATCTTTTTTCAATCTTGTTCTAACTTGATAGGTCTGAGATACACCTCTATCTCTTGCATTTATATTTAATTTCATGTGATCATCTATGTTACTTTCTTTTCTTAGAGATACATCACTATTTATATTATTTTCTTCTATGCCGTCTATACTTTCAATATCTTTTTCTTCTACAGGGTTATAATCCTGTTCCTCAGATACGCTATTTTCTTCTTCAGCTTCTTGGTTTTCAGTTATACTGTCTTCTTCCTCTGTAGGTTGTTGTTCTTCTTTATCTTCAGTTACTCCATTTACTTCTGGACCATAGATATCTTTTGTATTATTATCTACAAAAGATAAATCTTCAGTATATCCTATAGTAGAATAATTATCTAAAACACTATTCCACTTTCTTACTTCATAGAAAACATCTTCTCCTAAAACATTTTTATCCCAAGATACAACTACATTGTTATCTTCTTTATTAGCAGTTACTTCTATTTCCATATCTCCATGTACAAGAATATTTCTTTTTACCTCTCTTATATTCCCTGATCTATCTTCTACTTTATAAGTTAATTTGTATTTCCCATTTTTACTTGTATTAACTGAACCTATTACTTGTATTTTGTTTGTTATATCTCCATCTTCCACATCATAAGCAGTTACTCCAGCAAGAGGATTAAAAGATTCTCCCTCTTTTACTCTTTTTGATGTTAATCCTTTAATAACAGGGGCATAATTAGTATCATATTTACCAGTTATTAAATGATGTATTGTCTTACTCACATTTCCATTCTTGTCTATTGCTTTAATATGCAAGAATTTAGATTTATTATTTTTTATATCTATATCTTCTGCATTCTTTATATTAACAGAATTCTTAACTTCTGTATTTTCTTTTTCATCTATTATATAGCTAAATCCAGCTAATCCTGCTGTAACTTTACCATTTCTAATTTCACTGGAATTTATTACATTATTATCTTTATCCAAAGCTTCTACAAAGTATCTATATGTAGTTCCTAAGTCCTTAGACATAACTTTAAGCTTAATCTTATCTGTATTATCTATTTCCTTATTCAATTTTCTTAATATTTCTTTACTTAAAGAAACAACTTTTCTTGTTTTAATAGAATCTTCATTTATTTCTCCTAAATATGTTATAACAGGAGAACTTATATCTGTAGCAGTATTATCTATAAACTGTGTATCATTAAATGTTCCTTTTTCTTCAAAAGAAAACCCATTTTCATTTGTTCTATAAAGAACATATTTAACAGCATTATTAACCTTAGTCCAATTAACTTCTAAATTATTACTTCCTTCTTCTATATTAACTTCCATATCTCCAGTTACATGGACCTGTACAATCTCTTCCACTTGAATACCTTTTGAATCTTCAACTGTGTATTTTATTTTATATACACCCTTTTTATTGTTATTAACTTCACCTTCAACTTTAATTTTATTAGTTAAATCACCATCCTCAAAATCATATGCAGATACTCCTTGTAATTTGTCAAACTCTTCTCCTATGCTAATAACTCTGTTTTTCCCAGGTAAAGTTATTCTTGGCTTATTGTTGTAAGTATCATCGGATAATTTTATGTGCTTAGTTTCTGTTTTATTGCCATTGTTGTCTATTGCATATATATGGAGATAAGTATTATCTGTTACATTTTTAAACTCAAATTTACCATCTGTATTGTTTACTTCTCCACTAATTTCTGTATTTGGACTCTCATCTACTAAATATCTGTATCCTTTAAAACCAGATGTAATTTTTGTCTTTACAGTATTAGAATATGCAGTTTGGTAATTATCTTCATCGTAGCTTTCCACGTTATATTCATATTCTGATCCTAAATCTTCAGAATGAAATTCCATTTTAGCTGTTCTTTCTTTATTTAATATTAAAGAATATTCCATCTTAGGAGAAACTTTATCTTCAGCTAAACTATCACTAAACAAGCTCTCTTTTAAATTATCTTTTATTATTTCAAAAGAATTTTCTTCTTTTCTTAGAATTTTATAATATTCTGCATCTTTATACTTATTCCAATTTAAAACAATATTATCTTTTTTATCTAAATTTAAAACAATATCTTGATTCGCTATAATATTATCCACCTTTACACTATCTTCATACTTACATACTTCATAAGAAGAACCATTATTATTGTCTACATTTTCATATTCCACGACAAATCCTTCTATATCAGTCCAATATGGATCGGGGGCGTTATTTGTATCATTCCATAACCCATTTGAATTTTTAATAGACACCATATAATCTTCTGTTCCTCCGAAGTTGTTTGGTTCTCCAGCACACCAGTTCGTAAATTTAACAAACTCTCCTGTTACCCATTTCCATTGTCCTTCTTTTTCTTCGTCTGTCGCTCCAAGCCAAACCGTTTTTGTTGTTAAAGAATTAAATAAGTTAAGTTCATGCTTTGATTTAATTGTTGCTAAGTGACCTTTTAAACCTTTGTACTCCATTTTTTCAGCTTTTAATTTTGCATTTTTCCAACTAATTCTTCTATCTGCTACAAACTGATAATAATTTCCATTTACAGGATTATATATTATATCATCTACGCTATTATTTTGTAATCTTACATTAAATATAAAACTTGTGCTGTTGTCATGTTCAATTTGTATGGATTTTATTAATTCTTCAGCCTCTTCACGTGAATAATTTCCTGTTAATATTATTTGTTGTCCCTTAGTCGTTTTTTGTACACCTTTATCTTTATATTTTATTAATATACTGTCATTATAACCTTCGCTTATATATAATTTTATCCCACTTATTAGTTCATTGCTATTATTTACAACAGTAGCATTAGGAAAAGAAACAACAAATCTTTTTTTGTTAGGTTCTCCTAAATTAATACTCAAATAATCCAAATTTTCTTTTACTGTTATTTCTTTTATTGCTTTGCTTTCCTGTTGTTTACTATCTTTAACGCTATACTCAATACTCCATTTTCCAAGTACATTTGTATCAAATTGATCAACAATTTTATTAGAAGGATCCTTTATTGTAATACTAATATCTTTAGTCAGATCTCCATCATAATCATCAGTGGCTGTGATATTTTCCATTAAGTTATAATCTTTACCTCTGCTTATACTTATGTTTCCTCCAACATCTAATACTGGAGGCAAATCTTCAAAGATACCACTAATTGGAAGTGTAACTACTTCGCTCTTATTTCCAACCTTATCTAATGAGATTATATGAACATATAATTTACTTGCTAATTCGTTTGCAGGTATAAATCCATCTGTACTATTTATAACATCTCCCAAACTTACTGATGGGGTAGGATTATTACTAACTTCATATGAGTACCCCTTAAATCCTGATTTTATTTCAACCTTTTTCTTATTTGAAATATTAGTCACATCCCCATATTTTGAAACTCCTTCTACATAATATTCGTATGTAGATCCTCTATCCTCTGAATTAAATTGAATCCCTTGTTTTATACCTGTGTCATATAATTGGTACTTTGGAACTGTAGGAGAATTAATGTCTTTTCCATTTACATCTTCAAGATAACTTTCATCTATTTTTTGTGCTAAATAAAAAACAGTATTTGCCAACATATTTTTTTCATCGTTTGTTATACTTTTTCCAGAATGCCCTGTCTGAATCTGTGCTGTATTCCCATGTATACTTAAATAAGCGTTTTGAGATACATTTTTCCCGTTTATCTCTCCTGTAAATCCATTATAATCTTTATTACAATTATAAGGATATACATGTTTTTTAGGATTATGGAATTTTATTATAACATCTTCTTCAAAAGGGAAAGCACTATAATTACTGTGGGAATTTGGTATCTCTAATACATCACCTACTTTTCCTAATTGATTTGGATAATTCAGTGCTTCATGAGATTTATCAATCTCTACTTCATTACTGCAAACCTCAGATGTATTCTTGTATTTATTCATGTAATATTCTTCATTATATTTAGGGAAATTACCTATATTTTCTCCAATATAATGGTGCCCCAGAAGAATTCCAACATTATTTCTTTTAGCCTCATTTATAGCAATCACCGATTTTTCTGGAAGTGCTATAGATGAATTTATATTAGCAAATCCACACGCAATTACATCATATTTATAGTTCCCACTTTCATTTTTTAAATAATAATCTGGGTTATTATTAAAATCAGCATTACTTACAACATCTATATCAATTAAGCCTTGACCAGACTCATTTACCCAATTTTTGAACGTATTTTTAACAGAAACAGTAGGATATATATTTAAAACTTTTACTTTTTCTCCTTTTGCAAAATTGTTTGAAGACATTGTCTGAAAATCGTTTTGTCCTTCTTTTTTCTGCCATATTTTATAGTAATCTATATCTTTTATGTTATTCCAATCAAGTATTACTTTGTTGTTATCTTTATCTACTAAAGCATTAAGCACTATGTCTTGTTTTGCTTTAAGTGGTTCTATCGTTGCAGTATCTTCATACTTAAATTTATCTAAAGTATTAGGATAAGGCAGTTTTTCATCTAAGCCAAATTCTACAATATATCCATCTATTTTCCCCCCACTTGCTATATTAAAATCATCATCCCATAATCTCTGATTATCATTGTAGGAAATAATGTAGTGTTGTTGATTTAAATAATTGTCTGGTCTACCAGGATACCAGTTTGTATATTCAAAAGGTTCTCCTGTAACCCATTTCCAGTTGCCTTCTGCTTCTTCATCAGTTCCACCAAGCCAAACGCAATTAGAAGTTAAATTATGTACTACTTCTTGTTCATTAGCAGAAGTTATTGTTGCTAAATATCCTCGAACTCCTAAAAATTCCTGTTTTTCTGCATCTACTTTTGCTTCTTTCCAAGTTATTCCTGATGCAGAAATAAATTTATAGTAATGATTATTTTCATAGTTGTACACCATATCGTCAACTTCATTTTTACCCAGTCTTACAGTAAATTTAAACTCTTCATTATTTTTATGTTCAATTTTTATAGATTTAATTAATTCTTCTGCCTCATTTATGCTAAATTCATTATTTATCTCTATCACTTGATCTGTTGATACCTTTTCAACTCCATTTAATATATAATGTACTTTAAAAGTATCCTTATTGAAATTTTGAGGGAAATACATTTTTAATCCATCTATTTTTTGTTTTTCATCAGTAGAACTTATTTTTACATTAGGAAATTTCACATACTTACTTGTAACAAGCTCTTTTCCTAAATCTATACTAACATTAAAATCTTTAACTACTCTTAATGTTCTTAAATAGCTTGTAGTATTATCCCCACTATCTTTTACACTATATTTAATTGTCCATTTTCCAAGTATATTTGTATCTAATTCAGAAACACTCTCTCCATTTGGATTCATTATCTCAACAGTTATTTTATCTGTTAAATCTCCATCTATAACATCAGTTGCAGTTACTCCCTTCATAATATCAAACTTGTTATTTTGTAAAATATCTATATTAGCACCTACTTTTAATTCAGGTGATTCATCTTTAAATATTTCTAATTTAAAATCTTTACTTATATTACTATATCGAAGATACAGATTTCTCATATCTAAAGTAGATGAGCTAACAAATTTAATCTCATCATAGTAACCAGGGGCTAAATTGATCATTTCAGCTTCGTTTGAAGAATGTTTTCCTATATCTGTCCAAGTTCCATTCTTTAATCCTTTTACTATGATAATACTATTTCCATTTAAAAAGTAGGCTCCATTTATATAAAGTTCTTTTGTATTCTTTAAAATTAACTGGTTATCTGATCCAGATATAAAATATCCATTACTTCCACTAAACACATTCTCTGCTGTATACTTATCAGCCAAGGAATTCCCTTGTGCTAATACTCCTTCTGGAACATCTTCTGTAAAAGAAAAAGTATCTGGTAATAATGTTATTCTTACATTATTCTCGACCTTATTATCATTATAAATTTTTAAACTTCTAATTATTTCATTTAATTCAGACTCATTACTTACAGTAATTCCACTATCTCCTTCTTTTTCATTATATTTACCATTTTGTATATAAGATATTTTATTTTTATTACTGCTGTTTTTAAAATTAATTAAAAGTTTTACATTATCCCCTTTAGCTGATGCTTCTGTAAAAGAAATACTACCATCATTGTTAATACTTTTTTTCCCTAAATTAAGACTATATTCCGAACGATTGTAATTTATTTTTTCTCTATCACTTTCTTTATTAAATTCTAATTCAGATATAGTACAAGAATCTACCCCAGAATGAGCTTGTTCGATTCGAATACCTTCATACTCTCCAGCTGTGACGTTTACTATTTTTTTACTTTCATCTTTTCCAAACGATGGAGTACCCTCACCTATTTTTGTCCAGCTACCATTTTTTAATCCTTTTATAACAAAATTTTTATTTGCTTTAATAAGTACACTTTCTATATACGTTTTATCTTCAAATAAAATGGTAAATACGCTATTATTTTTATTTATTGCACCATAAAAACTATCACTATTCCCGTCTATTGCTCTTTCAGCCTTATATAATCTTGAAGGTACACCTTCTATACTCTTGTAAAGTGGTAACCCTCCTAATATAATATCAAATCCTAATTTTTTATTATTTTTTGTATCTATTTTTAAAGTTCTTAAAACCTCATTCAATTCATTTTGTGTTTTAACAGGTATTTTTATGTTTTTACCAATTAAAGTTTTTTCTTCCGAATTTAAACTATAAGTAATTGTTACATTTTCATACACATTTCTATTAAAATCAAATCGTAAATAAGTTGGATTATCTATTGTTCCTTTTGCTTCTGGAAAAGTTAAAATCCCATTTGTATCTACATAATTTCCCATATCTAATGAAAAACTTTCACTACTTTTCTCTTTTCCTTCGTTTTGTGCTTTTTTATTTATGGAATTGTTTTCATTGTAAACTATTGCATCTCTCTTTATATTATCTGCAAACACATTATATGGCACATTTGTACTTAAAATTGAAGCAGAAAGAACTATTGAAATTAATTTCTTGTTATCCACAAAACACACTCCTTTTCTTTAAAAATATATACCATTATATGTATATATAGAGTTTTAATAACAATTTATATGTTTTATAGAAAATTTTTTTAGTAGTTCAAACTTTAATTATATTTTTTTATATTTTATATATGATTATAAAAAATATAAAAGGAGAAAAATATGAATCAACTTAAATTATCTAAAAAAATAGTAAATTATCTAATAAAAGCTAATATAAACTCCATTGAAAAGTTAAAAACGATGACATCTAATGATCTTTTAGCAATAAATGGTATTGGACCTAAAAGCTTAGAAGAAATAAAACAAGCCCTTAGTTTACTCCCTAAACCAAATAATGTTACAGAAGGGGTATTTACAAAGAAAAGGTATTTAAAATCTGAAGGAAGAAAAAGTTACAAAAAAAATAAATCTATTGTAAATAAATTAAACGGAAGAGTTGTCGCTTTAGACACTTGTGTAAATGGGATTAGAATAGATAAGAGATACTGCATAATTAAAAATAATTAAAATAAAAAAGCTCAGCATATGCTGAGCTTTTAAGTAGTTTATTGTTTTAAGACATTCTTTAATTTAAAAAAGGTATCTTTTCTAAGAGAACTTAATCTTATTTTAAGCTTCTCTATCTCATTATTTTTATTTTCTACCCTCTTGTATAAACGTCTTAAGCCTTTACTTTTTTCTCTAATAGATTTAATTCTATTTGGTGTTAATTCCTTGTTTTTAATATTATTTATTTCCTTTTCTATTAAAATAATTTTTCCTTTTCTAAATAATATATCCTCTTCTAACCCTATTATTTCATTTTTGTACTTTTCTCCAATACTACTAATTTCTTTATTACACTTTTCCATAACCATATTTAAATTAGCTCTTTTAAAATAAGTTTTATTATAGAGGTCCTTCCTTAATTCTTTGTACCTATCTTGAAACCAAATAGATTCGTAATTACCTCTATTTTTTTTATAACTTATTATATAATACTCTTCATCATGTGGATCAAATATAAAATATGCATTCTTTATATTTATATTATTTCCATCATTTGTTATAAAAATTAACTCCTCTTTATAATTAAAAACTTCACTCATAATAATCCTCCCATTATAAAAATTGTTCTAAGAAATCAAGATATATTTTCCTATGGACATTAACACCTTTCTCTAAATCAAAACCTCCATCTGTATTATAAATTCTATAAATAAATTCTTCTTTAGTAATATTATTTTGGCATCCTATAGTAAATAACCATCTCCCATCTATATAAATCGCTATTACTTTTCTACTTCTAATAGTTTCTTTTAAGATATTATATTTAAACATATCTCTGTTTTTTATTAGTTCAATACAAAAACCATCTATTTTTATAGCTTCTAAACAAATCTCATAAGTCTGGTTTTTTATATATATAATAAAGCTTGGATTATTTTTAATAGTCTCTATAGCTCTTTCCTTTATTGTTCTTTTTAATATATCTCTATCCTTTATTGCATACATTTTAGATAATTCTAAAAGTATTTCTTCTGTATATTTCTCAATAAAAATAATAACGTCTAAATTTTGCTTTATAGCAATAAGATATAATTTATTTTTTTTATATGGAGATAAATTATTATTTATATAAGCTATATTCCATGCTTCTTGTCCAACTGCTTCTAAGCACAAATTATAAACTTGCTTATCTGTAAGGTTTAACAAATCCCAGTTCATATATTTTAAAACTTCTCCAAAGCTTGTTATTGCCTCAAGGCAAATAAGATAGATTTGCTTCTCTGAAAGATTTTTTACTATTTGAGCCCAATGTATATTCTTAAATGCCCAACGGTTTCTCTTTACTGCCTCTATACATATCTCCATAATATCTTCTGTTTTTAAATTAAGCTTATTCCAATTTATATACTTTATACTATCTCCATTTTTCCTTACAGCAGTTAAACAGATTTGTTTAATCTCTTCTTCTAATAGCGTCATGCTATCCCATCTTACATATTCTAAAGCCCTCCCATTCTCTTTTAATGCTTCAATACATACCCTATAATCTTGGTTCTTTATACACTTTAAATATATGCCATTTTTCATTGCTATTTTTAAATCTATTTCATACTGGTTCATACACTCTCTCCTTCTAATAGATTATTTTTTATATAAACTTTTTAACTATTTAGTATAGTTTTATGTTAATATTTTTATAATCTAAAAGGATTGTTTTTATTAGATTGTTTTATGTTTTTAAATAAATAAATATATATTATTTTATTTTTTATTTATTTTCGCATTTTTTAAATGTTATAAATTATCACATAATATTTTTTATTGTATTTATTGTATTTATAAAACATTTTTCGATATATATGTACACAAAAAAAAGATTATATTATATAATCTTTTTTTGTGTACATATATATTAAAACATTATTAGATAGCTTGGTATTTATTAATTAACCAGCTAAATTCAGTTGTTCTTTTAGGTTTAGGGCCTAAAAAACCTAAAAAATTTGCCCTCAAGGATCCCGCAGTGATGATTCTATCATTCTTACTCTAACTTCTTGGAACCTATTTTATCTTTACTTTATTATGTTTTTCTAAAAAAACAAAACAAGAAGGTTTATAATAATTATTTTAATTATCTGTTTCACATAAAAAACAAATTTCTTGTGATATACATTCACTCATAAAGTATATTTTTAAAAAAATACTTTTATAAGATATCTCAATTTGTTCATCTTTTATAAAAGAGAATACTCTCTCTAATAGTTTTTTATAATTATTATCACTTAAGTCTTTTAAACTCTCTTTTGATAACTCTTTTTTTATATATATTTTCAATTTATTAAAAGACTTATAAAATTCATCCATATTAACATTAGATTCGCAACTATTTTTGTTTTTTAAAGTTGTTACCATATTGTAAAGCTTGTCTATCTTTTCTATGTTATATGTATCCATTTTATCATTCCTCCAGTTATGTGTTTAAAATAAGCTTATAATTACTTAACTATTAGTTATAATAACATATAAATTATATTATAGTATAAGCTTTTTTATTCATTCTTTATATAAAATTTTATCATTTTTGTTGTTTATAAGCAATAAAAATGATAAAATTTTTAATTTAATTTGAGAATAATATTATTTTAAGATAAGTTGGATAGTGCTTATAGACTTTTGGCACATTAATACTACTGTAGAGAATTGACTTTGTTTTTAATATGAGATATTTAATTTTTAAAAAAAGGAGTTTTCTTAAAATTGATTTTTCTGATAAAACTCCTTTTATCTACAAACATAGAATTTTATTCACTCTTAGATTTTTTTCTATTTTCAAAAAAACTTAATCCAAGTTGAAATATTATAAATCCAGTTGTTATACCTAATGCACTTACTGGTATTGATTTTATATTATCGAAATTTCTTAGAGCAGAAAAACATAACAATACCATAGATACAGTAGCCAAAAAAATAGCAACTTGTTTTAATGGTATTGAAATTTTTAATTCTAATTCTACATCTTTCATAATATCATTCCTTTCCAATAGTTAATATATTTTAATTATATCTAAACATAAGTTAAAGAATAGGACTATTCCTCCCGACCATAATAATTAAAACAGCCCTATCTCAGCCAATGAGTCATAGATATAATCAAATTCGTCTAAGTCATTAAAATAATTTTTAAGAACAAACAAAGGGATATAAAACTCAACAGCGTTATTATCCTTTATCTGTTTTATTACTTTATATTTTTCGCCACCAAAAACAACGTATTTTTTCTTCACATTATTATTAGATATATAATATATAACTAAATCATCTTTAACTTGTCTTAATGGACGTTTATAAGAAGGCATAGAAAAGATATCTTCTACTTTCAGTCCTCCACCTATACTTTTTTTAAGAACCTTTTTTTCTTTTAACGCTTCAAGTAAATTATTTTTCATTTTGTTTTACTCCAATTTAAACATCTTTAATTTAGATATTTTCTTATTTTAAGATTATATTATGCTAATTTCTACCTTATCTTTTTTTAAAGGTTCTGTAATTAATCCTAATTCTAATAATAGTTTTGAATAAGAGCCATATTTCTTAATTAAATAATTGATATGAACTCCACTATCTTTAAGACTTCGGATAGTTGGTTTTTTACCCAGAGCTTGTGCCATTTCTAAAATTATCCTCTTACTTTCTTCCAGCTCTGCATCTGTATATTTATTTTTTAAAGGCTCTGTAATTAATCCTAATTCTAATAATAACTTTGAATAAGATCCATATCTATTAATTAAATAATTTATGCGAACTCCATTGTCTTTAAGATCTTGAATAGTTGGAATTTTACCCAAAGATTGTGTCATTTCTAAAATTATTCTCTTACTTTCTTTTATTTCTGTATTTGTGTACTTGCTTCGTTTTGGCAATTTAAGTTTTGCTTTTATTTCTCCCCAATTACCAAATTTCCTAAAAAATGTTGCTGTTTTTATTCCATATTCCTTAAGCTCTCGTATAATTGGAGTTTTATCAAGTATCTGGTAAACTTCCATTATTTCTTTCATAGTTTTATCTCTAAATATTTTTTCTTTTTCCTCTTTAATAGTTTTAGCTTTCTCTACAATAGCTTTCAAGTTAAGGCTATCTATCATATTTTCATAACTTCCATAATAAGAAAATAAAATTTTAATTGGAATCTTATAAAAAACAAGACGAGTCATACTTGGCACTTTAATTTTATTTTTTGTTAATTTTATTATCTCATTATTAAATACTTCTATATCATATTCTTCTATTTTTAGTTTTTTATATGCTTCTTTAAGGCTTCCATAAGTCTTTTTCAATAGATTAACATCTACTCCTCTTTTTTTCAGAAGAAGCTCAGATGGTGCCCTTTTGTACTTATTTTCATTTTTAATGTCTAATATTTCTTTTTTTATATTTTTTATCTTATCTTCATCAAATTTAGAAACAATTGACTCTAAATTCAATTCTTTTTTTATTTTTTCCCAACTACCCATTACTCTCATTAATTTATTTATTTTTATTCCATTTTTCAATAGTTGTTTGTGTGTTGGAATACATTTCTTGTTATTTGTTAAATCTAATATTTTTTCTATTATTTCCTCTATCTCTTTTATATTCGATACTTTTTCCAAAAGTATCGCATTTTTATCCTTATTTTTTTCAAGTAAAGGATTTTCTATTACTACATCTGTTTTTAACTTACTCTTTACAGTACTCCATTTACCATACTTTTTTAGTAAAGGTTTTATATTTATATTATTTTCTTTAAGTTCTTCTCTGTTAGGTATTTTACCTAATCTATCTCTTAATTCTTCAACTTCTTTTAACACATCTTCTGCGTTATTTGTTTTATTTATAAAGCCAAGATTTTCTAAAACTTTATTCCAACTTCCATAAATTTGATGTAACTGTTTTACATCAGAATTATTTAAATCACTAAAACTTGGCACATAACCATTTTCATTTATAAAATTATTTATTATATTTTTTGTATATTCTACATATCCACTTGGTACAAACATAAAATTTTCCTCCTTTATAATAAACCGTTCACTAATTTTTTAAATTCGCTCTTAAAATTTATATTCATAGTTTTCAAAAAAATTACTATTACTTAAATTCCTATTTAGCGACTTATTCATTTAAATATATGCATTAATTAAATTTAAATTTACTAAGTATCCAAAGTTAATCAATATATACATTTTTATCTTATTTACTAATTATTATACCATAACAATGTCAAAAAAAATACTTGTAAAATTTTTAAATTTTACAAGTATCTTTTTTCTTTCTATTTTTTATATTAAATTAATTGTAATTTATTTATATCATTTTCTTTTAGAAATAATTCTATATTCTTATTATATACATATAACACTACTTTTTTCTTTTCTATTTTTGGCACTACAGTAACATCTTTTCTTTCAGGAAACATATTTTTATAAATTTCTGTAGTTTCTACTATTAAATTAATCTTAGCTAATTTCAAATTTTCTTTATTTAATTTGTTCATATGCATTAGAGCAATTCTATTTGCTAAATAAAATTCTAACTCTGGATCTTCGACACATTGTTTATTATCTTGTTTTACAATTATTCCTAATATCTTAATTGTCCTATAAATATCATTGAGAGGTATATTAAACATAACTGAAAGTTCAGTTATTTCATCAACATAAATTTCTCCTTTCTTCATTTTCTCACTCCAAAACACATTTAATCTATTTTTCTTACTACTATCTTCTTCATTTTTATCATCATTAGTCTTAGTCTCTATAGCTTGGACAACCACCTCAACAATATCTTTCATCATTTTTTCTAAAGAAGCACTTCCTTCACAAATTATTTTATGCATAATAATACCTTCCTTTTCATTTTATATTATATATAATACCTTTTTTATTGTTTATAGTCAACGTAATTTGTATTTTTTTATAATATTTTTTCTATTTTTCCATTTTTTAAATAAATTAACCTTTGATTATACGAACCTCTAAACTTATAATTAATAGATTTTTTATCTAAGTCAAACTTACCATCAACTAAAACATCAATTAACTTAATAACTTTAAAAGATATCACTTCTTCATAGTTATATCCAGTATATAACCATATATCAAAATTATATTCTTTTAATTTTTTTCTAATGTCTTTAATAATGTACTCTAATTCTTCTTTTTGTAAAAGGGGATCTCCTCCACTAAATGTTATACCTTTATAATAGCCATTACATTTTTTATATTTTTCTACTATGAAGTTAACAATCTCCTCATTTGAGTACATAACACCACTGTTTATATCCCAAGTTTCTGGATTATGGCAACCTCTACATCTATGCTGGCATCCTGCAAGAAATATAACTAATCTTAAGCCTGTCCCATCAACTATACTTTCAAATATACATTCTTCTTTATTCTTAGCTAAAACAATCATATTCTTACCCCCTTATATCATTATTTAATATATTAATACTAATTTTTTATATATTATAGATAATGAATATATTAATAATTCATATAAAAACAATAAAATAGCAATTGATTATTAAATGTAACAACCAATTGCTATTTTATCTATATATTAAATTTTTCAACTCCAAAATCACCTTTATTAGAAGCTATTTTAGGACCTGAAGCTCCTTGAGTTAAAATTCCCATTTTTAATTCTTCTAATCTACTTGCATTTCCTTTAAAATTTGACTTATTCTCTATTTCAATTCTTCTACATTCGTCTATCCCTTCCATAATTTTTTTATAAGAAGTCTCTAATGAATCTAAACTAATTTGACTATTACCTGCTAACTTTGATATTCCAGGAGCTTGTTTAGATAAATGTTCAGCATTTTGTATTAGAAAATCATTAGTCATATTTCTAACGCTTTCAATATCTTTATACATTTTTTCTTGTTTTTTCAATACTATCGCATTTATTAAACATTGTTTGAATATAGGTAAGGTAATTATAAAAGAAGATTTTATTGCTCTCATAAGGTCAAAATTACCTTTTTGCATTTGCTGGATCATCGGAATGTTCTGTAGAGATATATTTTCAGCTATTTTTAAATCATAGACCCTTTGCTCTAACATATCTCTATTATTTTTTAAAATATTAATCTTTTGTAAAGATATATTTTCTCCTGAGTTTAATGCTTTTTCTTCTAAACTTGGAATTAATTCATTATCTAATTTTTCTAAAGCCATTTCGCCAGCTACTATATATTTTTCTAAATCTCGGTAGTATATAATATTAGATTCATACAAGTTAGTTAAATTCTTTATTTGCTCTTTTATATCAACTTCATGTTTTTTTAAATCTAAGTAAATTTTATCAACTTCATTTCCAATTGTTGTACATCTATCCACTATATTATCAAAAGAGCTTTGGGCTTTATTAAACATCTTCTTAAGAAATCCCTTTTCCTCTTTTTGCAAGTCTTGTAAGTCAAAACCTTTAAATGTTTTATTTAATTTATTTAATATAGCTCCTATATCTTTTTCTTTTTGGATTTTTTGAGTTGTGCTTAAAATTTCATCAGACAACCTTGAAATCGAATTCGCAGATTTATCTCCAAATGCTAAAATATTCTCAATCTCACTTATGTCTATTTTAGTCATTATACATTTCACATCTTTATCATTTCGTAGATTTAGTTTATATTCTTCTGTAAACTTCACTGCATACTCATTAACTGACACTTCATTTAAAACTAAACTTTCCATTTTTTATCCTCCTTTTAATTATCTCCTAATCAAACTATTTCATAAAAACTGCTTTTTCTTCTATTACATCTTTATTTATTCGCTTTAATAAATCTCCACATTTTTTTAGTTCATTTAAATTATTTTCTTCTTCCATAGAAAAACTCTTTTCATTTTGTGCCCTATAATTTAAATCATGAAGCAATTTTACAAATGCTAAGATTGCTTCATTCTTAGCATTTATAACTTTTTCTTTTTCATTAAGACTATAATTTCCTGATATTATTTTATTGTTTTTATCTACTAACTCCTTTAAATTCAAGAACGTTTCAATTATAACTATATAATACTTATTTTTACAGTTGACCTCTATATCCTCAACATAAGTACGAGTTTTATAATTTAAACTCGACCCATCTAAATTATTAATAATAAATTTTTTTATACATAAGAAATCAATAAATTCAAACAAGATTTTTTCTCTATAGTTATTTAGATTATTTATTTCTTTTTTATAATCAGTATTTATACAAAATAATCCAAGTATTGGTACTAAATACTTCCACTTAAAACAAATATCTAACTTATCTAATGTTATTCCTATTAAAACTGTTTTATATTCTTCAGTAACTTCAATAATCTCTTTATTAATAGCTTTTTCTAATTTTACACAATTCAAAGTCAAAAAAATAAATTGAATAAACCTTGATAAAACTACAATAAAAAAAATAAGTAAAGCTAAGTTTGTTGAAAACATTAATACAATCAAAAGGATTATAACTTCTATCATTATCCCAAATAATAGAAATAACTGTTCCACAATGTCCTCAAATTTATCGACTATTAGTTCTATTAATATACCTATTACAAACACATCCTTACTTTATATAGTCATTTCGTAAATATGCTCCTATCATTTTTTACATAATTATATCTTTATAATTATAAATCCTATTTATAACTTACTATTTAATAAAAATTATAACATTTATATTGTTTATATTCAACGTATTTTATCTTTTTAGATATATTTCAAGTTCCAACAATTTTTCTTTTGTTATTTTTCTTTTCTTATTGATAGAAAAAGCTTTTACATTACTCTCTTTAAAATTATCTGTTATAAATTTCTTTCTGCTAATTGGCTTTAATACATAATTCTTATCACTTATCTTATTTAGTTCTTTTTTTGCCATTTCAAGATCATCAAATAAATATGCTAAATTTTCATAGTTGCCAGATATCTTATTTAAATGTCTAACAACAAGAAATTTTTTATTTGACTTATCCCAAATAGAATAGATTTTAGATTCATTTATAAATAAATTGTAAAATTTGAAATTTTCTTTTTTCAACTGATTTTTATTGACTATATCTTTAACAGCTCCTTTTTTCCCATTTGTTAACTCAACAATTATTCCTCCTTTTTTATCTTTTTTTGAAATGATGGTATCTACATACCCCCTTGTTAGCTTCTGCGACTCTTTGTCTTCTTTGGCCACTATTTCTACTAAAAGGCCTTTAAATATATTATCTAATTTACTTGTATCTACATACATTTATTTATTGCTATTTTATCTATAAAATAGCAAACTCTCACCCCCATAACTTTATAATTTTGTTATATCTTATAAATTATAAATCGCAATTTTATTCTTTATATATGCACTATAAAACAGCATATAAGTTGAATAAAAAAAAATTATAGGAACTATATTATCTAATAATAGTAAAAGTTTTTTATTTTAAAAATTTATAAAAAGGTGATGATTTTATGTTAAAAGAGCTTAATGAAATTTTAAAAAACTCTATTCTAAAAAAATTTCTAATTGAAATTTTAAAAAATTATAAGATTATGGTAATAACGAAAGAAAGAAATGATTATAAATACACATTGTACTCTTATACTGAATTAGAAGGTATTTATATAGAGATAAGAGAGGGGATATCTTTTGAATACTTTGAGTATTTATCTAAAAATGAACCTACAGAGTGTTTGAATTATTTAATATATAGTAATAATATGTATTATAATAATGCAAATTTTAATACACTATATAATCTTATAAAAAAATTTAATCTAAAAGACATAAGTGATTTTTATAGGATATTTAACTCCTATAAAGAAGATGAAAGTGAAGCCTTAAAAGATTATCTGTTATACAATAGCTCTATAAATACATATTTATTAAATAAGATATAAGTTTTTTACTTATATCTTATTTAATATTACAATTAAAATATGTTATCTATAATTGGGATTATAAATGTAGTATTATTTATCTTGAGTAATTCTATCTTATTCTCTTCCAATAAATTTTTTAACATATACTTTGTAGCTGTTTTAGATACATTTAAATTTATTGCCAGGTCTTTTACCTTATATTCTGTATAGCCTTCTGCCATATAAAAAAGCCTACTTAACTTTTCTTTAATAACAATATCACTTTCTTCATTTAGTATTTCTTTTAATATTATAGAAATACTACTATTTTTCTTACTGTAATTATATTTTATTAGTTCTAATAATTCCATTTATCTAATAATCAATTGAATATGGTTTTAGCAATTCAATTAAATATTTACCTCCTCTCGTTTTTAATACATTTTATTATTAAGTTATTAAATTTATTCTTTTTTAGTATAAGTAATAATATTAATATTTTAATAGTTGCTATTATTCATATATTTATTATATTTTATTTCTATTCTGATTAAATATAATAAATATTAACTTTGTATTTGGAGGAAATTAAATGAAAATAAAAAAGAAAATAATTAGTATAATATCGCTAATAATAATTGGGGCTAATCTATTGCCAGGAGTAGCGTATGCTTCTCCAAAAGAAGATTTGGAAGAGAAAGTCCAGATATTAAACAGTAATATAACCGATAATATAATAAGAATTAAAGATTTAGAAGAAAAAATATCTATTACAGAAAAAGAAATTTTAGATAAACAACATAAAATAATAGATATAAAAAAAGAATATAATACTAAAAAAATTCAACTTGAAATGTGTAATGATTCTAAATTAAGCAAGTCAATAAAGGGTAATGATTTTAAAGTATTAGAACTTATTTTGAAAAGTGACAGTGTAAGTGAGTTACTACAAAACATAGAACTTTCAAAGGTTATAATAAAACAAAACAACAAAACTTTAAAACTTTTAAATGTAAAAGAGGAACAACTAAATGAATTACAAGATTCATTAAAGAATAAATCAGAGAATTTAAATAAGGATAAAAAGAATTTAAAAAAAGAACAAAATTCTTTAAATAATTCTAAAAAAGAAGCTGAGCTTGCTTTAAATAATTTAATTCAAGAGGAAAAAATAAATAAAAGAAATCAAGTGGATCCAATGGAATTTAAAGATTTAGATTTTAAACTTCCTGACCCTAATGCAACTCCATCTGAAAAAGCAGAATTACTAATAAACAATGCAAAAAAATTTTTAGGTCTATCTTATGTTTGGGGAGGGACAACACCTTCTGGATTTGATTGCTCTGGATTAACACAATATGTTTATAGAAGCATTGGAATAAATATACCCAGAGTTGCAAGAGACCAACAATTAGATGGAAATCAAGTTAAAATTGATGAACTATTACCAGGAGATCTTATATTTTTTGGATATCCAGCTCATCATGTAGGCTTTTATATTGGGAATGGAGAATATCTCCATGCTCCTCGAACTGGAGATGTAATAAAAATATCTCAAATTGATTGGAACAAAGTTTCTTCTGCTACAAGATTTATAGAGTAGTTTATTTTTAATTTTCTTTATATTATTTCACCATTTCTGTTGACTATATAAAATTTTTTAACTATAATTAATAATATAAGATTAATAGAACTACAAACTTTTTTAAAATTTAAAATGAATAATTAAATAATAGTAAAGGATACATAGCATTCAAAATGTTAGATTTATTTGAAAACCCAATAGATAAAAAAAAATTTAACAGTACCAATGAAATTTGGAATAAAATGCACTTTAATTCTCCTGTGAAAATTGGATATACAAGTAAACTTGTTAAAGAAAAAAAATTTTCAGATAAACTTGATTGGGCCGATTTTTATTTTGAAAGTGGAGAAAAAAGAAAAGAGTTGTTAAAATTAAATCCATATGATAAAAATATAAATCTTAATTATGGAAGAACAAAAAAAGAAATTGCTAAAATAGGTTGCTACCTATATAAACATCTTTTAGAAACTGGTAATCCTTTAAAATTAACTAAAGAAGAATGTATGTTGACAGCTTATTTTCGTATAATTGGAGAGACTTGGAATGGCATAATCTGGAGAGAATCTAATACTAAAGATGCTTTATCAAAAAAGATAACCAATTTAGGTTATGAAGTTTCTTTAATCGACACACCAAGCGATTTTGATGTCTTATTCGCAGTAGATTATGAAATATACTTTAAAGGTTCTATTGTTTGTGGGATTCAGATAAAGCCCAAGAGTTATTCTGCTAATAACTCTTACTTAAATAAAACGATAGAATTAAATGAAGAAAAGAACCAAAAATATAAAAAAAGATTTAATAGAGATGTTTATTATGTTTATGCAGAGACATCAGGGATAATTTTAAATGAAAATGTTATTCCAAAAATAATAAAAGATATAAAATCGAATCAGATAAATTTTTTTAATTAGTTTTTTTTAATTAGTTTTTTACTCATAATTTTTTTAATATTATATATTAATTTTTTAATACACAATTAAGACATAATCAAAATTTCAAAAAAATCACCACTCTATAGTAATAAAATTATAGTTACATATCTATAATATTATGTATAAAGTAAAAATCAGGATACATTTTATGTAATTTTAATTTGCTTACCACTCATGAAGAGTGTTTATATAGATATTTAAAAAAGGAATAAATTATTATGTTGCCCCATCCAGGTTAAAATGGATGTTTATGTATATAAGGAGAAGTTAATATATGTTAGAGCTAAAAAAATATACCAGTTTATACTTATTTAAGTATATAAACTGGTATATTTTTATTTAATCATATATAACTTGTTTAAACCCAATGTTTATAATAAGTGTAATAAAATCATTTAATCCTACTGTATACATCTTCCCTTTACTAAAGACATTAACGTAGTCAACCTTTTCTCTATTAATTAAAACCACTAAACTATTGAATAAATTCTCCTTTGGTATTGTTGTGATTGGATAATCATTACTGGAATTATCTATGATTTTGTTTTTCTTACAGTAGTCCTCTATCTCTTTTTCTTCTAAAAAAATTCTTATAAATTTTAACCCCTTAGAATCATTATATATATTGTATCTAATTATGCAATTTAAGATATCTTGTACAGATAATGTATTGTGATATATGTAATAGATATATTCATTTTTAAATAATACATTATTTAAGCTTCTAATAAGATTAATATTGTCTTCTTTTATTAATGTATTATTAAAATTTTCTGTTTTATTAAAAATATCAAAGATAGAATAATAATATGAATAATAATCTTTTTCTATTTTAGTATTAAAAATTATTCCAGATAACCCCCTATAAAATAAATTATTTAACAATAATAATAATGAGTTTAATTTTATTTCACTAACGAACATAATTTTATCAATTTTATTATCCAATAAATACTTATTTGCTAAGGTCTCTTCTTCAAATAGTATTATACTAATATAATCTGTTAAAGTAATTGGTATTATTACTGGTGAACCTTTTGTCTCAATAAAACTCAGCATATAAAATTTATCTAAATTTAAAATTTTATCTAATGATTCAGTATAAAAATTATTATTGTCACTAAATATTAATTTCTCTAACATTAAACATCACCAAACTTTCATATTATTTTATAATAATTTTAAATCTCCTGTTATTTTATCTATTTTATCCCCTTTAGCTGGACCTATAGCTACTGCTGTTTTTTGTTTAACTCCATTAAATACAGTTAATCCCAAATCAACAGTCATATAAGTAGGAAGCTTCATCTCCATAGCTTTATTATATACATTTGTCAACTCTGACTCAGAATTTACATATAGGCAAACTTTTTTAAATATCCCATTAATCCAAACATCTAAATCAGAATGCCTTTCAACATCTAATATTAATTCATAGTTATTTTTATTAAGTTCTTTTCTTCTCATTATTTCTAAAATAGCTCCCAAAGAAGCATGGCTCCCTTGAGCAACCATTTTACCTTTTGGCATTTTCAAATCTTTTCTTATAATTATTACTTGTTTTATATTATCTTCCATTTTTATATCCTTTCTGATTTTTTTAGTATATTTAATATAGATATTCTATTTGTGTTTTATAAATTATTTTTTTATTATATAATTGAATTAAGTTATTGTTTGAATAAACCTATAGGAAGGAGATAAAAAATTTGCCTTTATTCGAAAATTTAAAAGATGATGTAATGAATACAATTACTTATAAAATGGATGACCTTCAAGAAATATTTTCTTCCCCAGATAATTTCCTTCTTAGCTTTAATAAAAATACTATACATGATATAAATTTATTATGTACGATAGGTTCAGTAAATAAAGAGGAATTGTATAAGGAATTATATTTTAAAAATATAGATGGGATAGTATTATTAATTAAAAATAATTTAGAGGAAATTGAGAACTTGATTGTATTAACCAATATAAAATATAAAACAGGAGAATTTGAAATAAATATAGAATATAATGATGAAAGAATTTTTACTATAAATATCCCTGAAAAGTATTATAAATATGAATACTCGTATATAGAAAATTCCTTATTAGAGTTAAAAGAAAACTTATCTGTATTAAAGCTTAAACATAAGAGAAGCAGAATACATAAAGAAGATATACAAAATCAAATAAATAAAGTAGAAACAGAATTAAATAGCCTTATACATAAGAAAAATACATTAGATAGAATTACTTCTAATTTAAGTTCTTTCTTAAATGGATATAATTTTTTAGACTTTAGAAGACTTTCTTCTCTTTTTTCTGATAATGATAACAGTGATTTTAATGACATATTATCTATTTTATAAAAAAATCAATATAGTAATAGCTAATAAAAAAACCTTATATGTCTTTTTATTAGCTATTACTTATTAAATAATACAAACACATCTTGATTCGTTTTTAATGAATATTTTTTCTTTAAGACCTTATTAGGTTTTATACTTTTCCCAATAAATGAATTGTCTTCAGATAATTGTTTCCATTTTTTATTAAAAGTAGATATACTTGTACTAACTTTGTCAGATCCCATAATCCATTCTTTTGCTACTATATTGTATTCCTTTAGATAAAAATAGAATAATCGTTCTATCTCAACTATATGAGTATTTTTCTTCTTATTTTTAAAAAAATATAAGTCTTGTTCTAAATTATATTCATCATTCAAAATTTTATTTATTCCAGTTCTATTTAAATTGCAATCCTTTATCAATTCTTTCTTTGTATATAAATCATTTGATTTTAATTCTTTAATAGAGATATTTATACTTGGAATAAAGTATAAACAGACATTGCTCTTTATGTCTAATTCATCTCTTATTCTATCTGATTCTATTCTTTTGACTAACCCAAACAAATTGTATAAGTTTATAGTTTTTGAAATTGTACTTATTGAATAATTTAAACTATATTCATTTTTTAGATGTCTAAGCGATACAAAAAATAATTCTTTATTATTAAAAATAATAGACTCTGCACTAACTTTTTTCCCATAATTATTTAAAGCTATATATATATCAATTTTTTCTTCTAACATGTCTTTTAAATATTTATCTTTAATTAACAATTCTTCTATAATCTTTATATTTTCAGAGTACTTTTGTATTCCAAAATTATTCTTTATTTTTTCTCCAAATCCTTTTTTTATTAAAATACTTGAAATTTCGGTTAGTCTACAATTAAAAAAAATACAAAGTAAATCATATATATCTAATCCATATAAAATATATCTTTTAGTAAAATATCTCATTTTGCCATTAGCATTTCTACTTATCCAACAAAAATTATTAGCTATAAATTTACATTCATAAAATGTATCTATTTCCATATTTAACAATATACTTATATCTATATTTTCTATATCATTTTTATTTGAAAGCATTTCTTTTAAATAAACAACATTAAATATATTAGATAAGTTATGTTGTATGTTTGCATATATTTTTTTTATATATTTATTAGTTAAAGTAAAAATACTTTTGTTCGATACAACACTATCCATTTTATTAACCTTTTTCTATTTTTTTACTTGATAAATTTAAAATGTTTTCTAATCCCCCATACATATCAATATTCATCCTTCCAAAGTATTCTATATTTCTACTTTAACTTATAATTTTAATTGTTTTTAATATCTAAATATTAATATAATAACTATGCAACGCAATCTAAAATTAAATTAATATCATTATCTGAAAATTTATATTTCAACTCAGGCCATTTAATATATGTTATTGCTTCTCTTTTACTTTTAACTGCCTCTACACATATCATTAGAGCCTGTTCTTTTGTAAAATTAAATTCATGCCACTTTATATTACGAATCTCATTACCATCTTGTTTTACCACCTCTAAACAAAGTTCAATTATCTTATCTATAGATAATTGGCTACTACTAATATTAGCTATCTTATCTGTAATTTCTATTACCTCATTATTATTCATAAATATCCATCTCCTATTTTATTTTTATATTGTTTATATAAAATTTAATCATTATTAGAATATAAAAACATCTTACCTTTCATTTTTAACTTATATAAAGGCTCCTATAGTCTTTTTTTACAACGTTTAGATAAATACATCCAAAGAACATTTCTGATAGTCTCTAAACTCGTTCTACCATGTCTTTACTAAAATTTGTTTTAAATTCATATTTTTAAAAGCAATTTTTTAAGTACTCATACTCAATTCTCCTTTTTTATAATTATTAAATATAAAACCTATTTATCTCTTTAATTATTATAGTTTTAATAATTTATTTTAATTAGATTTTTTTAATAAAAAATAAGAATAAGTATTGATTTCTAAAATATAAATTTAAAATTTATGATTTCCTAATATTATTTATTATAAACATACAATAAATATCTACATAATATTATAAATAAAACAATAAGAAAAAAGAGATGAATTTGGGGAGGGAGTTGTCACTATATATAAAAATCTCAACTAAGCTTGCTAAACAAAAGTTAAATAGGCATAACTATAAGAGATAGCCTTAGATTAATCAATATAGCTAAATTTAATATTTGGGCATTTTAAATCCATTTTTTTATAAAGAATATTTACAATAGCACTATGGACAATCTCTGCTCTTTGCTAAATTAATCATCTTTACACTTTATATATTACTGTTATAAACACTTAATGTCAAGCTTTCGTTGTTTATAAAAAACAAAACAAATAATTTTCAGAATATTCACAACTACTCAGAACAATAACCTATATTAATATACTAAAAAATAGTTTTTGTCAAGTTTATTTTTTAAAAAAACCTAAAAAACAAATGTACTCAAAAGATATAATAAAAAAAGAGTCATCTGTACTTTAGACAACTCTTTTCATTACTAAAACCTTCCTATAACTTTTTCTTTATCTCTTATATACTCAAAAACTTGTTTATTTTCTTTTAATGCTTCTAAACAAATTCTATCTGTTTGATTCTTTACATATTGAAGTGCAAATGGATTCTGTCTAACTGCTTCTAAACAAATATCTTCTGTTTGAGTATGAACAAACTCTAAAGCTAAACCATTTTGTCTTACTGCTTCAATACAAATTTTCTTTGTCTGTCCTCCTGCATGTTTAAGAGCCAATCCATTTTGCCTTACTGCTATTAAACAAAGCTTTGTTACTTTATGTTTTACATATGCAATTAAATTTCCATCTCGTACTAATGCTTCTGAGCAAATTCTATCAGTTTGGATAGGAGCAAATTGGAATGCATCTTCGAATTCCTGTATTGCTTTTAAGGTTATATTTTCTATTTGTTCTTTTGATAATTTATCTTTTAATAAATCAAAAGGTATATATCTAAGATTTAATCCTTTGTCCACAACTGCTTCTAAACAAAGATCTTCTATTTCCCAGGCTGATAAACTATCTTTTAAATCATCCCAATCTACATATTTTATAGAAGTGCTATCATTGATAATTGCTTCCCTGCAAACTTCATATGATTGTTCTTCTATCTCTTTTAAATAACTCCCTGTTTCCATTACCATTGCTAAATTATACTCTAATTGGTCCATTAGACATCCTCCCTTATCCTAATTCAAAATATATTTAAATATACCATTTTTGTTTATTTCATTATATATATTAAATATCTTTAGTATTCAAAATAATAAGGGAAAAGGGAATATTACTATAAATATAAATTTTACATTAATAATATCAAATTTATATTTCTGAATTTGATATTATATCCATTATAATATCTATTTTCACTTTATATTCTGGATATAGTTTAAGCCTAAATGTGACATCTATACAAATATGTTTTAATAATAGAGTATAAAAACCATTTATGTCATTTTTTAAAATTGTTTTAATTATATTTCTAAATTTTTTTATATTATTTTTATTATTTATATCTAAGATATGTATAATCCTTCTCAAATAGCTTTCATTAAAAAAATATTCATACCTACTTTCTATTAATTTCTTTGCTGTCTTCCAGTATTTATTAAAATTACCAAACATAGATGAATTTATAAACCCAGCTATATTAGAAGTATCTTTTCTATAATAACAGCTATAATACAATGAGGTAAATTTATCATCTATAAATATAAATGCATCTTCTTTGTTTGATATCTCAAAAGCTTCAATATCTGATGTGCCTATAGCATTTTTAGGTAAGTTTATAAAATCTTTTAGATATATGTCTTTAGATATTATAATCCCCTTTTTTAGAGAATTTCTTATATCACTAAAGTTTTTCAGCTCAGATTTTTTATATTTTTGATCTTTCTCACTAAACTTTATTTTTCCTTCAATTAAATACAAACTTATTTCTTTATTATTAAAATTAGAAGTCAAATCATTTAGTACATTCTCTATATCTTCTACTAAACGCTTTGGGACATAAACATTATAATAATTCATAAATTCATCAAGTAAATTAAATTTACTTAGTAATAACGTTGTAACCATTGTTAGCACTACTTTACTATCTTTCTCTACATAATTTGGAATACCTGCCTTGAAATACAAATCTTTAGATAGTAATAAATAGTCTATTGTATCATTAATCCTTTCTAAATCAGAAAACAAATAATTAATAGGAGCTCCAAAAGACTCCATTTGTTCATCTTCCCCTAAATAAATATTAATACGTTTATAAAACAAATCTAAATCTTTTTGTAATTCTACCATTAACTCATTATTTTTATTATCCTTTAAATCTTTTTCTTTTATAGAAAAGCTTTTTATACTACTATCTTTTTCTTTACATCTAATTTCTAAACACAATCTTGTTAAAAAGTTATATTTATTAATTATCTCTATTATTATATATTTTTCTTGTTTGAAATAAATTTCATCCCCAACTTTACTTCCCAAAAGATTAATCCATAGATCTTCATTTGTATTAATCTGTAAACAACCAAATCTCATATCACTAATTCTATAAAAAAATTCTTTATTTAAACAAACTTTCAAAAACTTGTTTTTATCCGATCTTAATATAACAACATAATCAGATTCAACTAATTTAATTTCTTCCATATTCTTTTTAAGATCAGATAAATTTTGTTTCTTGCTTTTTAACAAAACATTTCCTATCCTATTTGCAAGATTTACATCTATGTTATTTACATTAAAAGCAACCTTATAACTTAATTCTCTCGCCTTAACAGTATCTCCAAGCTTCAAATACAATTCACTTGCAGTTATTAAATATAATGGCTCTTTCTCGTTGTTTAACATATCAGCAAATTCTTTTAAATTATCTAATTCTTTATTTACTAATTTCATCTTAGCTAATTCATTTGCCCAATCTATTTTTTTAGATTTTTCAAATGATTTTTTAGCCACAAAGTAAGCCCCTTTATATAACTCTTTTTTAAGATAGATAGAATACATACATTTTTCTATATATTCATTATAGGTATCACTATAAAATTTAATATATATTTCTAAGATATTATCATAATACTCATCCATATTCTCACTTAAAACAATAGAAAGATATCTTTTAAAAAATCTTATATCATAAATACTATTTTCTTTTACTATGTTAAGAGCTTTTTTAGTATTATTCATCTCTTTATATTCACTTGCTACCTCTAATAAAATTGAAGCTTTATTTTTTACATCTTTTACAATTTTATCTAAATAAAATTCACTCTTTTCTTTATTTTTTGAATTAGCTTTAGCACATAATAAATCTATAAGATGTCCTTTTATCTTACATTCTTTATCTATTACTTTAATTAAAAAATCTTCTCCATGCAAATTTAATACAGACAAACCATAAGCAAAAAAAGCAAACTCTACATTTTCTAAAAAATCTCTATGTTTCTGAAATAATTCTATTATTTTAGACCAATTTTCAAGGCTTAAATAATTATTAATTATACTTGGAATATATATATCTATTTCAGCATTATTTTCTAAAAGATATTTGCTAAGTTCCTCTGCTTCTTCATATTTATCATTTAAATTAAAAATATTTATCTTTAAAACATTAAAATCAGTGTCTTCTTTAAAGATATCAGGTATATTATTAATTTCTTCAAGAGCTAATTTTTCATCGACAAATAAAAGAGCCAGAAGTTTATAGTATGATATTTCCTTAAACTGATTAAATTCTAATTCCTTTTTATTTATTTCTTCTATTTCAATCAAACATTCATTAAGAAAGGCTCTTTCATTTTCATTGACTTCATCTAAGCATCTACTTATAGGATTTAATTTACAAAGTATATAATCAGCCTTATACTTACTTCCCATTTCTTTTATCTCAAATAAAAGTTTCTCTGCTTTATTAAAATCTTTAATTGCAATTAAAGATTTAGCTACATATGATTTTATTTCTAATATTTCTAAATATCTTTCATTGTTAAACTTTTCTATTAAAGTACTGTATTGTTGAGAAAGATATAAATATTTAGCTTCCTTACAATCTATATCTGTTCTATTCATATCCATACGATCAAATATAACCATTAATTCTCTAAAGACCTTATCATCCTTATAAAAAATAGCTATGTTAAATTTAACATTTATAAATTCAGCTGTTTCTTCTCCATATTTTTTTAGTTCTTTGAAGTATTCAATTAATCTATCTTTCTTATTTGTTACTATTGATAAAAAACAATTATATTGTAATAACTTTCTTTCAATAACTTCGCTAAACCTATCTTGTTTTTTCCTATATATCCAGTTAATCTTATCTTCTATCTCTTCATATTTTTGGACCTCAAACAAAGACTCTATTTCATCTAATTTTCCATTCATGTAATCATCTACTATTTTTTCATTTTTATAAATATTTGATTCTTGTATTATAGTGTTTCCACTTAAAATTACCCCATTTATCTTTTGTTCAGAAATATTGTTATTAAAAAAGATTCCACTTAATATTTTCCTTATTCCCATAATATTAATCCTTTTATTTATTATTTTGTTTTATTTTATTTTTAGATATCTTCTTACCTTTAATAAGTTGTTTATTATCTCCTTGTTTCTTATTATTATTTAACTGAGATATTTCGTTATTTAAGATATCTTTACCCTTAATAACTTGCTTGTTATTTTTCTTACTTACATTTATTTTATTCTGACGTACTCCTATAAAAGTTAATATTATAGTTATTACTCCTATTACAATTGTACCTATAGCTCCTATCTTGCTCCAATCTAAATTATCCATGGTCCTCACCTCTATTTCTATGGGATATATTACCTATATAATTAAAATTATATCTTAAATAAAATATATACTTCAACAAGGAATTTAAAAAGGTGCTTTTAAAAGCACCTTTTTAAACAATTATTTTTTTATATATCCTAAACTATTTACTCGATTTAAAGAATCTCTTTGAGTAACATTAAAATATTTAGAAACTTTATCTATATTAATTACATCATTCTCTTCAATAAGCTCAAATTCACTTTTAGGCATTAATAATGCAAGTGCAAACTCTTTAGCTTGTTCTTCTTCTTGCAAATTTTTACTTTTATAAAATTCATTTATTTTCTGAGAATTCCATACTTCCTCATCTATATTATATCTCATGTGCAAAAATAAGTGTCCTAATACTTTAGCTATATGCATATTGCGTATATGATTAGATTGACCATAAGGAATCACTATTTCAAATTCATAGTGATTATTTTTTAATTTTCTAATATAAGATTCTGAAAATTCACTTAAAGAATCATCTTTTTTAATTATTCCTCCCATTTTATCAATAACATTATTCATATCTTTTATTGGAATTTCAATCATATAAATATCTATTATATCTTTTGTTAGTTCATTAATTAAATTGATATTTTTTTTATTCATAATAATTCTCCTAAATATTTATAAAATAATATTTATTTTTACGAATAAGCATAAATATTATTATTTTTTATAAAATAATATATTATTTTATAATTTTTATTAATATAAATATTTTTTATTATTTTTCTTCTAAATGTTTTAAAAAAATTAAATAATCATCTTTTTGAGAATTTAAGTTATTATATTTAAAGATATTTTTATCATCTATTAACATATTTTGAACTACTCCACCTTAACTACCCTTGGTAGCGTTTGAAGATGAAGATTCCTATTCGATAGCACTTTTGTACTAAGCATTCATAGGCTCTAAGGGCTGTTCCATCCCCACTAATCTTAATCCTTCTTTTAGTATATTTATACTTGCATTTATATCCCTGTCATGTTGTGTATTACAGTCTGGGCAAATCCACTTTCTGAGTGATAAGTTTTTTACATCTTTATTCCTATGACCACATACACTACATAACTGACTGGATGGATATGTATTTCCTATTATAGAAATTAATCTTCCATACCAAATAGCTTTATACTCAAGCAACTTCCTAAATTCATACCAACTAACTTCACTTATTGCACTTGCTAATTTATGATTCTTAATCATATTACTTACTTTTAAATCTTCTAAACAAATTATTTGATTTTCTCTAATTAGCTTAGTTGATATTTGATGTAAGTAATCTTTTCTTTGATTAGCTATTCTTTCATGTATCTTAGCTACTTTATTTTTTTGTTTATTCCAATTATTACTGAACTTCTTCATTTTTGATAATCTTCTTTGTTCCAACTTCAATCTATAGTTGGCTTTTCTTAACCATTTAGGATTATCAAATACGTTTCCATTAGAACATATTGCAAAATCTTTTAAGCCTAAATCTATGCCAATATACTTATTAGATTCTTCTAATTGTTTTATGTCAACTTCACAACATATACTAACAAAATATTTACTTGTAGGTGTTTTTGATACAGTAGCATTTAATATTCTACCATTTATATTTTGAGTCACTTTAGCCTTAACCCATTTTAATTTTGGTAGTTTAATTAGGTTATCCTTAATAGTTATATTATTGTTCACCCATTTACTTTCAAAACTTCTTTTATGATTTCTTTTACTTTTGAATTTTGGAAAACCTTGTTTATTTCCTTTTTTAATCTTTCTAAAGAAGTTTTTATATGCACTATCTAAATCATCAATAGTAGCTTGTAAACTGGTTGAATCAATTTCTTTAAGCCATTCATATTCTTTTTTAAGCGATGGAAGTTTTTTAATTAATTCATACTTTGAATATGACTCACCTTTATTTTCATATTTTTCTTTTTGAAGTGCTAACATGTGATTATACACAAACCTCGAACACCCAAAAGATTTTTCTATTATTTCTTTTTGAATTTGATTTGGATATATTCTAAATTTAAAAGCTTTCATCTGTATCATTTCTTCACCTCCTTTAGTTTTTTATATTACAGGCTTTAATCTCCACCCTACTTACGTTGAGGATGGAGTATTTCGCCTATCAGTGATAAAAATCTTCTTTCTTGATTACCTCACTACACTCAAATATTAAGTACCACTTATCATCTAATTTAGAATACGTCTCTTGCTCCTTCATACTTTGATTTATTTTTTTATAAACTTAATTTTACGTATTGAAAAGCTCTTTTGTCATTTTTAGTAGCTTCAAGACAAATCTCTTTTGTTTGTTCTTTTACATACATTAAATACCATCCTTTTTGTCTTACTGCTTCAAGACAAATTTCTTCTGTTTGATTTTTTACATCTCTAATTGCAAATCCATCTTGTCTTACTGCCTCTAAACATATCTCTTCTGTTTGTTTTTCCACATACTTTAAAGCTAATCCACATTCTCTTACTGCTTCAATACATATTTCATTGTTCTGCTCTTTTACAAATTCTAAAGCTTTACCATCTTGTTTTACTGCTATTAAACATATCTCTTCTGTTTGTTTTTCCACATACTTTAAAGCTAATCCATTTTGTCTGACAGCTTCTTTGCATATTTCATTGTTCTGCTCTTTTACAAATTCTAAAGCTTTACTATCTTGTTTTACTGCTATTAAACACATTTCTTCTGTTTGTTTTTCCACATATTTTAAAGCTAATCCATATTCCTTTAAGGCTTCTATACAAATTTTATCGAACTGATTGTTTACATACTTTAAAGCTAATCCATTCCTTTTTACTGCCTCCAGACAGATATTTTCTGTCTGGTTATTTACATACTCCAAAGCCAAACCATTTTGTTTTACTGCTATTAAACACATTTCTTCTGTTTGCTCTTTTATATAGATTAAAGCTAATCCATCATTCTTGACTGCTTCTTTATAGATTTCTTCTGTTTTATTTTCTATAAAAAGCAAAGCTGAAACATCTTGTTTAACAGCTTCTATATAAAGTTTATTCTTTTGTTCATCTGTAATATAAAATGAGTCAAATTTTGCATATTGTAAAGATAACCCCTGCTGTCTTACTGCTATTAAACATAAATTATAATCCTGTTTTTTTATATCTGCTAAAACATATCCATTCTGTTTTACTGCTTCAGTGAGTATATTATAAATCTGTTTATCTGATAAATTTAACTCATTAAAATCTATAACTTTTACAGAAAATGCATTTTGTCTTACTGCTTCTATACATATTTCTTCTATTTCTTTAGCTGATAAATTAAGTTCATTAAACTTTATATACTCCAGTGCATAGCCATGTTTTTTAACTGCCTCTATGCATATCTGCTTAATATCTATATCTGATAAAGCATATTTTTTAAAGTCAATATATTTCAATTCTAAACCATCGTTCTTTACAGCACTTAAATATAAAATAAAGGCTTGCTCTTTAGTTAAATCTAATTTGCCAACATCTACAATTCTTAAACTTTCTTTTTGTTCTGTAATTCTTTCTAAATAGTTTTCAAAATTTTTACTATTCATATAATTCAATCCTCCTAAATATTATTTACCTGATAGTATGTTTAATTTCTTTATTTCTTCTTCTGTAAAGTCAACTTCTTCCCATCTTATACACTCTATAGCATCTTTATCTTGTTCAATAGCTTTTAAGCATACTAAATACGTTTGGTTGTCTGCAAATTGTAAAGCTTTTCCATAAATACTAACAGCGTCTAAACACATTTCTTCTGTTTGATCTCTTGAACTTGCTAATAATCTTATAACCCAAGCATTATTGTTTTTACTCATAGCTTAGCTCTACCTCTCTTCATTTTATTTATATAAAAACTTTTTAAATTTAATTATTATATTCAAAATTCATATTTATTATAATTAGTGAAATTATAAAATAAACAACCTCTTTTTTATATTATCAAAAAAAGAGGTTGTTTACATTTTTATTTTTAAATTCTATTGATACAAAGTTCCACATACTTATAAGTCTTAGGATTATTTTTTAATAATCTTTTGGGATTAAGTAAATACTCCTCAAACACTTGAGCGAAATATTCATGTTGGTTTTTCAAGTAATAGTTTATATCCTTATTTTCATCTAAAACTAAATTGTTTTTTTCTTCTGTGTATATATTAAAGAAATTATCTTCACCAGATATTTTATCTACAAAATGACCAAATTCATGTATTAAAGATTGTTCATCCCAATCTTTAATATTGCTTAGATATATTGTATCCTCAAAGAAAACTCCAGCTAATGGAGAATCACTTAGGAATCTTTCTTGAAGTGATCTGTTCGTTATTTCTATCTTCATATCATTTTCGATAAAGCTTTCTATAAGCTTTTCTGGAATTACATTAAGATATTTATATAACTTAAATTGCCTATCACAGTTTACTCCATCAAATTGTATAAAAGTACTATAATCGAAGGCTTCATTTCTTAAATGGTCAATCTCTAATCCTTTTATCTCATTGTCCCTGTAAGCATCAGACTTAAAAGTGCTACACAAGGACAATAAAACTGTAACAACAATAATCTTAATTGTAAATTTTCTCTTATTTATCATGATAAATTTTCTACTTAATTATATTCAAGTAGATACCTCCTTTTTTATTATTTTTTTATTATATTTTTAAAAGTTTTTTTTATTATATAAACATGTAAAACACATTAAAAATACCTTTAATTTAATTAAAGGTATTTTTAAAATGAAATATTATATTATTTTTTTATCTTCATTATTTATATTTATTTTGTCCCAATTAAAATAGCTGAATATTTCTTTATTTTGCTTAACAGTTTCTAAACATATAGTTCTTTTTTCTTCTACTGTAAAATTAAATTCTTCCCATTTTATACTAAATATAGAAAAACCATTTTGTTTTACTGCCTCTAAACACAATTCATATATCTGAGCTCTTTTTAAATTATTAAAATCTATAACTCCTAAAACTAACCCATTTTGTTTTACTGCTTCTAAATACAGTTCATATCTTTCCTGATCCGAGAAATTAACTTCATTCCATCTTATATCTTTAAGTAACGTCCCATCTTGTCTTACTGCCATTAAACACATTTCAAAAGGTTGCATTTGTGCAAATTTTAAGTAACTACTGAACCTACTTACTTTATCAAAGTCATTCATTTTACTTCTCTCCTTTTTATTAATTATTTATATAAACTTATGTTTTATTTATTATAGATTCCATGTAGATTTTGTATAATTAATAACTTTATTAAATATAAGAAAAAGACTACCTCTAATTAAAAGTAGTCTTTTTCTTATCAAGTTATATTAAAAAATTATTTATTATATATTACCTGACCATGATATTTTATATAAAGAATATTTTTTAAATCTATTCTATCACCTTTATTCGTTCTTAAATATTCTTTTTTATCTTCACTTTCTCTAATATCACTTGTTAATATATAAGGTCTATTATAAGATAAATTATTATCTATTTTTAATTCAATATTTCCTTGCTCACTTCTTACAATTATGTTTAAAGTCTTCATTTGTCTTTCACAAATACATTTTAAAAGATTCTTTTCATCTATATAAAGATTGGCGACTCTTAATCTATTTAGCTCTTTTTGTCTTTCTTTATAAGATAAAAGTTGTTCATAGAAGGATTCAGCATTTTTGTATATAATTTTATTTGCTTCTATCCTTATAACTTTGTCTTTATCTTTAAGATATGCCAAAAGAATGGATATATTATCTTTATACAAGATATCTATTTCTTTTAGATCAATAAATTCATTTTCAAATGGTTCTATATCTTTTATATATAATTCAAAAGCCTTCTCTCTTGCATTTTGTTTTATCATTAAGCTCACATTATCTACTACAGTATTTACAAGTAAATTATCAATAAAATAATTTTCATCTTTATTTATCGTCTTTACAATCTCTTCTTTTATATCATTAATAATTTTTCTATAAACAGTTTCCAACTGTTCTATTTTTACATCTCTAAAATCAATTTCATTTAAATTCTTTTTAACTAAACCTTTAGAAACCTCAAAAAATATATTCTCTTCTGAATCATATACTCCAACAAATTTTTTTTCTTTAAATGGATTAAAATATTTTTCATTCTCTTGTTTAAATAGGTAAAAAATACGATTCTGTTCTGACTGAACTTTTAAAAATACTGAACTTTGGCCTTCCTTACTTGAACTATTTATTCTTAGGTTAATATTATCATTTTCTAAAAAACCTTTCATATCAAACATTTCCTGTCCTCCATTTTTTTATTTTTAAATACTTTTTTATTTATTATATATTTTTCTCATTAAAATATTTTATATAAACAATAAAATTTCTATTTTATAACAATATTCACATATTATAATTTTTCATCAATATTCTTTTTTTATTCTCAACAAAGTCTTTAGAGTATACTTCTAAGAATTTAACATTTTCATCTCTATATAACTTCGAAAATAAACTTAATGCCATTTTTTCTTTTTTTACAATTCTTACTCCTATTGTACTATCATCAAAACAAAAAATTTCCTCGAACAAATCATTATAAAGAGAAGAATTTTTTTTATAATATTCTTTCTTATAATATTCTTGTAAAATCTTACTATTTAAAAATTTATCAATTGTATATATATAACCTTCATATTCAAATTCAATTTGATTTTTATTACAAATTAATATAGATTTATTTATATCTACAGCTTCTTTTATATTATTTATTAACTCCTTTATTATTTTATTTTTTTTATAAAGCTTAAAACTCATCATTTCTTTATATTTAGTTAAGAACATATTAACCCCTTGCCTGTTATATTAAATCATTTTCATTAATTTTTGTCTTTGCTTCATTTAGGCTTTCTTGAACATCTGTCTTTTCTTTACATTTTAAAGGTTCGAAATTTTCCATTTTTTTAATTGTACATAATTGAAGAATATTATCTAAAACATTAGATGAACCTTTATTTGGATCATTTGTTATAATATTTTTAGGAACTATATCAATATTGCCATCTTTTATAGCTTCTGCAAATTTTATAGCAACTTCTTTTTTTATTAGAAGCTCAGCGCTACCATAAGCATTTGCTTTTTCTCTATTGGCAGAAGCTATAGCTTTACCTACTTTTTCTTCTTTTTGTGCTTCTGCTTCTGCTAACGCTTTAATACTTTCTGCTTCTGCCTTTGCTTTTTCTGAAATTCTATATGTCTCGGCTTCTACTTCTTTTTCTTTAATATATAGTTTTGAATCTGCTTCTATTTTATTTTGTGTTGCTTTTATCTCTGCTACTGCTTTTTCTGCTTCTGCATTATTTTTTTCTATACTAATGTGGATTTCTGAACTTGTTAGATTATCTTGTTCATTTATTTTAGATTGTAGTTCTCTATATTCTCTTTCTTTTGCAGATGCTGTTTTTTTAGCCTCATATGTTTCAACTTGCTCTTTTGCTAATTGTCTATCTGCTAACTGTTCTATAAGAGCTAATATCCTTTCATCCCCATTGGCTTTAGGAGTATCTATTAAAACTTCTTCTAATTCTAAATTAAATTTTTGAAATTCTTCTTTCATTATTTTATATGATTCTTGACTTATCTCTGTTTTATTTTGTAGTAATTCTAAAAAAGTTTTTGTCTCTGCAACTTGTTTAAAATAAGCAGATATAATAGGGTCTAAAGTCTGATCAACCAACTTTTGTACTGAACCAAATCTTTGTATTACAAGTGGAGCTTTTTTATAATCTATATGAACTACTACAGAAAGTGGTAATAAAGGTTTAAATCCATCTTTAGTAATGACAGATAATTCTTTTAGATGTCTATCATATTCGTATTGGCCACATTCATCGCCTCTCCACTTTAATGCAAAGTTATCTGTTGGAATCTTTTCAATTGAACCAGAATAAATATTAAAAGCATATTTGCCTGGCATTAAAGGATTTTTAAGTATCCCTCTGCATCCATCTTCTACTAACTCTCCATGAGTGTAAGATTTGCCAGAAACATCTTCTCCTTTTTGTCCAATATAAGAACAAACTACCCCAACTGAACTTATTTCTATTTCTTGCTTGGGTACAATTTCGATTGATGCAAAAAGACGATTTATTACATACACCCCTTCTGTTAATACTTCATATTGTCTACCCTTATATCCTCCAGCTTTTAAAAATGCTTCTATATCTTGAAAAGAATTGTGGTATAAGTCAGGATTATTTTCATCATCTCCAACTATTGGTGCAATTAGATCTCCTTGCTTCAATGCTTTTCCTTCTTTAGTTACTACAATGCCAAGATTATCTTCTTTATCATCAATGACTATTGGATCAAAACCATTTTTCTTAATTAATTCATCTTTCATTTTTTTAATGTCTTCGATTTCTTTTTTATCTCCTATATTTAAAAAATAAGTTTCATTTTTTGTTAAGATTATAAATTCAGCTAAATTAAAAGCATATGTTCCTTCTCTTAAAACAACTCTTTGAGGTCCTTTTTGACCTCCATTTTTCAAGAATGTTTTTGTATCTTGAAAATCATTGCATGACACTGCTCTACCTAATATTTGCCCATTTTTTAAACTTTCACCTGAACGAGCAAAAACATAACCAATCTGTCCTTGTTTTATTGTAACTAATGGCTTTTTATGAACTTTGTAAAAAAGTCTATTCTTAAAATGTAATCCTGTTCTAAGAATATCTGCTTGAAAACCAGCTTCTCCATTTAAGGCTATAAGTTCACCTTCTTTTAAAAAGTTCTTTGAGAATTTTTTTTCAACAATTCCTATTTCTCCACTTCCTATAATCCTTGGTCCAATTAGAATAATCCCTAAAAATATACAAATTACCAATGTAAATACAACAACCATAATATCAATCATTATTTTCTCCTTTTTATTTTTTCTTTTTATTTTTAATATAAATATATACTTTTTGTTGTTTATAGTCAACGTAAATCACGAATTTATTTTTTATAAAAAAACGTATTTCTATTTATTATTAGAAATCCATTCTCCTAAAAAACAACCAAGCTTTATAAAAGAAAAATATATTAATAAAAATATAAGATTTTTATATTCTAAAGAAATAATTAATAGAGATATATAAGCTACAAAAGGGAAAATCAAAAAACTTTCATTTAAATTCTCTTTTTGTACTATGAGGCCTTGTATAAAGAATAAAATAGGGAATATAAGGATGTTTAAAATAATTGATATTTGATTTATGTTATAAGCTGAGGTATTATTAATATTTACCTCTAAAAATACTATAGATAAAACAATTATAATTGATGGTATAAATTTTTTCATTAATGTCTCCTTTCATTGTTTGTTATTGTATCTAATTCATTATATAAAATGTTTACATTAATATAAGAAACAATGTAATAATAGATATGCAAAATATATTTTTATCTTCTAAATTAAAAAAGGTTAACACTATAATTTGGCGAATAGATTTAAATAGTTATTTTTTATAAAGGGTGATTTGATTGGGGATAAAAAACTTTTTTAATAGATTTAAGAAAAAAAGCTCTAAAGAAAAGCACATTAAAACAATTGACAGTTTTGATATTATACAAAGAATAATATATACAAAATTTTCAAATGAATATATTTTTATTAATATTCTTCTAAATTTAGAAGATGAAATAATATTAATTCATAAAACTTGCTATTCCGTATGTCGTACTAACTATAAATTTTTAATTAATAATTCATATATATGCTTTAAATGCAATTCAATTTATTTGACTGATAAATTAAATAAGGAGCTACTACTTTTTTTTGATTATAAATATGAATTATTAGAACCTGTTACAGATTATAATAAGCCTATAATGTTAATGCATAAATCATGTAAGAAAGTCTCTTGTATAAAACCTTCAGATATAACAAAAGATTATTATTGTAAATTTTGTAAACCTATTAATACATCGTCAAGATTTAAAGAGAAGGTATTAGAGCTTACAGGGAATGAGTATGAAGTAACAGGCAGATTTATTTCAGCAAGTGAAAACATTTTAATGAAGCATACAAAATGTAATAAGGAGTTTTTAGTTACTCCTCATGAATTTATTTCTGGTAAAAGATGTCAGCATTGTTTAACAAAAAAGAAAACTGAAAGATTACAAAAAAGGATATTTGAAAATTTTTCAGATGAATATATTCTAACGAGTAATTATAATGGGTTTTATGGAGAAGTTGAGATTTTACATTCTAAATGTGGATTTAAGTTTAAAACAGCACCTTATTTTTTAGAATTTAAAGAGAAATGCAAAGTTTGTTCTCAAGAAGATTATTTAAAACAACTTAATAAAAATAATACTCTATCACAAGAAGATATTTTTAAAAAAGATATTTATGATTTTTCTAATAAGGAATTAATAGTATTAGATATGGAAGAAAATCAATTTAGTGTGTTTGAAAAAAGTTCAAAAGAAGTTTTTATTTTAGAAAAAGAAGCTTTTCTTAATCTTGAAGATAAAAATAACATTAAATATACTTTCATTAACTATTTATTATTAAAAAATAATCTTAACAGATATGTACTTGTCTCTGATTATGTAAACTTATTAACATATACAAAGTTTTTATGTAAAGAATGCGATAACTTATTTTTAGCAAAACCAATAGATATAATAAATAGAAATAAAAAATGCCCAATTTGTAATGAAAAAATACATGTGAACTCTTATTAAGATAAAAATACCTATTAATACTTTTTACAGTAATTAATAGGTATTTTTTTGATGTCATATATTTAGAGGGGTAAAATATACAACATTTGTCCATGAACTCTATATATTACACAATAATTATATTTATAATAAATAAACCTTGTACAATGGTAATATTTTTTAGATATTCAAGTGAATGTTATAAAAGAAGTATCTTTTGTATAGTATGTAATATTAAAAATAAGAAAGGGGCTAAGTTATGCATAAAAAATTAATATCCGCAATTTCGATAGGGCTAATTTTAATTCAAGTTGTCCCAACTACTTCATTTGCGGTAAATAAAGCTAATTATAAAAATAATATAACAAGAAAAGAAAGTACAAATAATAGTTTAATAAGTCCAAATAAAAAAGATATTATACCAGTTGTGTTTAATCCAGATACAATGCAGGACCTTGATAGAATTTTAGAGTCTTTAGATAAATTAAATTTAGATTTTAGTAAGAGTTTATTAATAGATATATTTAATATGTCTGTAAATCTACATACAAATTTAGAAGACTCAGAAATACAAAAACATAAAGACTATGATCAATTTGATTATATTTTCTTTCAACTTATTTATTTAGCTTTTGTTAATACTAATGGGAGCGAAAGAAATGAACTTTTTATAAAATTTATGGATGAGATGTACCTATCTTCTGTAAAAAGATTAAACAGTAATGACAAATATTCTTTTTTCCTTGATAAATATGGGCTATACATAGGATATCAGTTATCAGATTATTTTAAAGATGAGAGAACTAATAAAATATTAAAAGGTGGAGCTTCTATGTTTATTGAACTACAAAATTTTACTCCAACAGAAGAAACAGGTAAAATCCCAGAGGATGAACTACCTTCAAGTATCGAACCTACAAAACCAGATGGAGACGATAATCCTAATAAAGATGAGCCTCCTATTTATATACCAGATAAAATTCCAGATGATGAATTTAATCCTGGTGGTAACAATAATAATGGTACACCTGATAATTATGATCCAAGCTTAGATAATGGTTTAACTCCAGGAAATTCTTCTGATTTAACTTCTGATGAATATGTAAAAGAAAATAATAGTTGCACTAAAATAACTACAATCTATGACTTAAATGGAAATATCGTAAACAAAAAGAAAACTAAAGCTCAAAATGGGTTTTGCAACATATTTAATTCTAACATAGTAACGGGAGAAGTATGGAATAGAAACCATAATGGAGATTTAGCTTTAAATGTTTGGCAAAGCTTAAATGAAAATGAGTTAAATAAAGAAAGTAATCTTACTTTAAAGTTTACATTAAATAAAAATGATAAAAATATCTATTATTATGATTCTGGCATAAATGTAAATTTAAATAAAACTGTAACTTATAATCAAGTTAGAGATGTATTAAATCAAATTGCATTAAAAATAAAAAATGGTTACTTGATTGAAGATAAAAAGAAATTACTATTTATTGCTGAAGGTAAACCTTTGGTTGTAGAAGATAAAAAAAGCTCCTATTCAGAAGCTGAAATAAAAGGATTATTGAATACCTTTAATAATCTTTCTTTAAAAATAGAAGAAAAAGATAAAACCAATGAACCAAAATTTAAAGATGAAAAACAAAATTCTTCCTTAGATAAAATTTTTATAAATAATAAAGAAGTTAAATTAAAACATCCAGCTATGTTAAAAAACGGTATAATACAACTTCCTATTGAAGAAATCGCAAAAGAATTAAAAATTAAACTTAAAATTAATAAAAATTTAGCTATCTTGAGCGATAACAATAGTATAACTGAATACTATATTGGAACTAAAAAAATAAAAATAAATGGTGCTGAAAAATTAACTACAACTTCCTCTAAATTAGAAAACAATATTATTTATGCTGAAATGAATGCTGTACTTAGAGAATTTGGATTTAGTATAAATTTTAATGCATCTACTAATAAAATTTCTATACTTAAGAAATAATAAAATAGATAATTCAATCATTATAAAAAATTTAGTATTTATTCTTCAATAAAAATATCTAATGTAAGTATTAGATATTTTTATTGTATATATTATTTCCATTTTTTACCATTTTAGGTTATTTTTTTTATATTTAATCTATTATTTATAGATTATTAAACTATATAATCTAATAATTGTACACTTATTCTAAATTTTTTTAATAATTCATCATTATTTTTTGTATAAAATAAAAAACAATCATAAACTATGATATAATTATATAAATAAGTATAAAAAGTATGTTTATCAAAAAGTATTGGGGAGAGTGATTTTTAGATGTTAAATTATTCAATAACAGCAGAAATTAGTAATAACAACAGGGTTGTAGTTTTAAAATCTGAAATGTTTCAGCCAGAATTTAATATTTTATTAAATTATATTGATTTCTCTTTTTCCATAGAGAAAGAAGATTGTGTGGAAATCGGTTTCAATTCTTTTAATGCTATTTATAATGATTTTATTAAAAGTGATTATACAGAACACTGTAACTGTGTAAAAAGTGAAGAGGGTATACATAATATTAAAAACTTATTTGATAATATAAAACTAAATATGCTTAAAGAGGACACTATCTATTTTTTATGGGAATAATTAATTAAATATCTTATTTTACATAAAAAAATCTCTTACCATAAATGCTAAGTAAGAGATTTTTTATTAGAGCTATTCAAAACTTCTAAAATTCAAATTATTATTTGCATCCATATACATTTTAGAACAATGGTAATGAATTCTATCAAACATTTTTTTTTGTATTTTTAATCGTTTTAAAAATACTTTAAATAAATTAATCTCTATTTTTAAATCTTCAATTTCTTCTTTTTTTGTAATATGTTCCATTTCTAAAAAAAAATTTTTACTTATTTTTTCTGAATAAATATTATCTGTTAACCCTATAAGATCTCCAAAATAATGGCTCCATAAATTCGAATCAATTATTAAATGGTATAGATTTTCTAAATCATTTTCATTGCAACTAAGATATTCTTCTAATGTTGTTTTATATCCTTCAAAAGATAATGATATATTTCTATCTTTAAATAATTTTCCTACTTTTTTAGAAATTTCTATAAACTCTAATTGTCTTCTTAATATTTTCTTTGACTTTTTCATCATAATCACCCATTAACTAAAATTTGGATTTTGCATCTTTATACAGTTACAAGTATTCTTACAATGGTGGTGACATTTATAAGAAAAGTCTATTTTACTTTCTATTACTTTTAAAAAAGCTTTCAATGAATTTTTATTTTTTCTCGTTTCTACAACTGAAGCTTCTCTATTAGCAAATCTATCTCCTCTATTTACGGATTTCACGTCTGCCATCTCAGATGCAATAGCAAACACCTCTTTCTCTGCAACCTCAGAATCTAAATATAATTTTTCAATTACTGCTTGCATATTTGTAAAATACTCCCCCCACATGTTAAAATCTCTACTTAATTCCCATAGCTTATTATAATCCTTAGAGTCAACTTCTCCATATTCTTTTACTGTGTTTTTATAGCCTTTAAAATTCAATTCTATGTTTAGAGATTGGAGATATGGATTTATTTCCTTAACTAATTTTTGGAAATAATCCTCTTCACCCCTAATAGGAAGTTCTGGTGGTCTTGCCAATTTAACCATCTCCTTTTTAATAAAAAACCTTTTTATATTTTTTTATTATATAATACAATTTATTTTTTAATTCCATTAAATAACAAATTATTTTTTTAAAAAAAATAAAATAACAAAATATAATTTAAAATTATTATAAATACTAAATTATTTTTTATTATTAATAAAAATATTATTTTTTAATGTTAATTTAATATCAAAAATACATAAATTAACATTAAAAAATAATATTTTATATTTTCTCATATTTTTTGTTAATGCATTAGTAAGTATATAAGTTATACTAAATATTTAAAATTTGTATAATATTAACAAATGAAAATATGAAGAAAGGTAGGAATATAATTAAAAAATGAATTTAAATACACTAAAAAACAATAAAGGATTTACTTCTTTAGAGGTAGCCATATTTTCAATTATTTTTCTTATTTGTATTGCTGGAATTATGGATTTTCAAAATATGCAAAAAAAATTTAATTCCATATCTTCAACATCAACTTACATTTCAAGGGTTGTTGGGCATCAAGGAGGTATTAGAACTTCAGTCCCTTCTAATTACTTAGATAGTTATGTTACAAGCCAAAAATTATACCAAGATGTTAAGTATATTCTTGGGAAAGCTGGGATAGCAGAAGAAAAATGGAAAGTTTATATTAATGGGTATGAATTATCCCCAGACTTGTATATGCCTATTATTGGAAGGGGGACAAATATTACCACACAATTAAAATTTTCTTATGATTGGGACTTCCTATCCCAAATAATTCCTATAGAAAAAGAACAAACAAAGATATCCATGAGAAATACTATATCTACATTTAAACTAAGAGAGTCGTCCAACATAGACACAGAAATAAAATAGTGGTATAATTTAAAGTGCATTTAATATTATATAAGAACTCAATTTTAAAAAGTCTTGAGGTCTAAGAAAAAGAAGTTGTTTTTAGCATTAAATTTAAAAACTCTTTCTAAAACTAACTTTAAAAGTTCTGCTAAAAATTAACTAAAACAAAAAGTAGAGTATTAATACTCTACTTTTTGTTTTAGTTAAGACTGTTTTATGTTTTCTATAACTTCTATTACATTTTCATTTTTGGTATTGAATATATAATTATTACTAATAGTATTTATGTTTAGCTGGATGTTATCTATATCTTTATCCTTATTTATGTCTCTAAACATTATAGAAAAAGTCTTAGATTGGCTTACTATTTGTTCTAAACTATTTATTTCTGGTAAACTAACATTAATCTCTACATTATTATCTTTATATTTAATATTAGTTTCCTTAAATTTAGAAAGTTCTCTTGATTTTTCAATCGAAGGAACACCTACAAAAGTCCCTATTTTTATCATGTCTTTCTTTTTATCTATAATTACTTTGTTTGTTAGACCAGTTACAAAAAATTCTTCTTTTAAATTTTTTGTATTTGCATCTTTTGATACAAAAAATACTTTTAATTCATTTTGCTCCCAGTTTTTACTTTTCTTATAAAGTTCATTAGAAAAATCTTTAATATCATTCATTTGCAAGTTTCCTCTTACTATAAATTCTATAGAGTTATTTTTTATTTCTAAATTCTCAATACTATAATTTTGGCTAATTAACCCTTGTAAATTATCTTCTGATATTTCTGATTTTTTACTGACTTCTCCCCCTAAGACAAAACCTATGATTATAACTACTAAAGTAATTATAGCTATGACTTTCTTTTTAAAGAACTTCATTAAATAGCTCCTTTCTCCATTATATATTAAATTTTATTTTTATCATCATTAGTATCAATATTATCATTTTCTATATTTTTATTTTCATTATTATTTTTATCTTCTTGACTATCTTCAGTGTCGATGTTTTCATTATCTGATTCATTATTTAAATTTTCATCTTTATTTGTTGTATCTTTTTCTTCACTTTCTTGAACATTATTGTTGTTTTGGTTTTTAATTTTTTCTTGATATTCTCTTTCTTCCCTCTCTCGTTGTTTTTTAAAATATTCTTCTTCCCTTTTCTCTCTATTTAACTGAGCTTTAATATCATTAAAATTATTATTTAAAAATCTATATTCCTCCATAAGTTCATCATACACAGATTTTCTTTTTACATTCATTACACTATTTTTTACTTTTAAAAGAATTCTATCTAACTCTTTTACTTGTGTTAAATTAATTAGTTTATACTCTCTTAAACTTTCTATCTCATTTTTTGCTTTTATTTCTCTAATAAGTTCTTCATCTTCACTTAGTCCAAATATAACTCTATATTCTAATTCTTTTAATCTATCTTTTTGAGTTTTTGATTCATTATCTTTTCTATCTTTTTCAAGACTTAATCGTTCTTTTTTAATTGCAAATTCTTTAGGTCCTAATGTTTTTAATTTACCATTTTCAATATAAACTTGCTCTGGCTTTTTAAAGTCTACTTCCTTTTTACCTTCATGTAATCCACTCATGAATTTATTCCATATAGATTTAACTAAATTAGACTCTAAAGAAGATTGGTTTGAAGGTGTATCATCTCCGATCCATACAGACATTGTAAAATAAGGAGTATATCCACAAAACCATGCATCCTTATTATTATTTGTTGTTCCTGTTTTGCCTGCTTGGTATTTATAATTATTAAGTTTAGCCTTATGAGAAGTCCCATGTTCTTTTTCAATACTGCCTTTTAAAACATCTGTCATTAGGTAAGAAGCTCCTGAATCATATACTCTCTTTTTGTTTTTATTATTTTTGTAAATAACTTCTCCAGTTGTAATTTTTTTAATTTCTTTTACATTTGTAGGTTCTATAAATTCTCCATTCCTTGCAATTGTGGAATATGCACTTGCCATTTCAGTTGTCGTTGCTCCTCTTGTTAATCCTCCTAAAGCTATAGTAGGCGTTTTATCTGCTGGAGTTAGATATTTAAAATTCATTTTAGCTAAATATTTTAGAGACTTCTCAGCTCCATTTAGTTTGGTTAACCTAAATGGTATAGTATTTGTAGAAATCTCAGTGGCATATCTTAATGTTATATCTCCTTTATATCCTTTATACCAATTAAGTGGACCTTTATTAATTGGCTTATCTGTAAATTGATCATCTGGGGAATATCCTTTTTCAAATGCAGGTAGGTATGAAATTAGTGGTTTCATAGTTGAACCAGGTTGTCTTGCTCCAATAGAGGCTCTATTAAATGAGTTTAATTTACCATCTTGACTTCTACCACCAACCATTGCTATTACCTCTCCTGTATCATTATTAATAACAGTAGACGCAGATTGTTTCATGTACAAGTTATTAGACTTATTTATTTTTTTATACTTACTCATTTCTTTGTCTATAATAGATTGGAGTTTATCCTGCAGATCAGAATTAATACAGGTATTAATTTCATAGCCTCCATTAATTACTTCTTCTCTACATTTTTTATATTCTTTAGAGTATAAATTCAAATATTTTTTTCTTTGTTCTTCATTATCATATATATATCTAAATTGAAAACCATCATCTTTCATAATTTCTTCTACAGATTTTTGAATTGCATACTCAACAGCATAGTCATTAATGTTATTATCATAATATTTTTTTTGGATATTTAACTCAAGTACTTCTTTTTTAGCATTTATCTGTTCTCTCTCTGTTATAAATTTAGAACTATACATTTTATCAATTATGCTATTTCTTCGCTTTATAGAATTTTCTTTATTCGATACAGGGTCATATATAGAAGGGTTATTTGGTATTCCAGCTAATAAAGCTATTTGAGATAATGTTAAATCTTTTGTACTTTTCCCAAAATAATACATTGATGCTGTTTCGGCTGAATAACAACCATGACCAAAATTAATATTATTAACATAAAATTCTAATATATCACTTTTAGAAAATTTTTTCTCTATTTCTTGAGCTATTACAGCTTCTTCAAGTTTCCTCCAGATATTCCTATCCATAGTTAAAAACATATTTTTAGCTAATTGCTGTGTTATTGTGGAGCCTCCTTGCAGTTCTCCTCCTTTTAATATTACTATTCCTGCCCTAATCAAAGCTTTAAAATCAATTCCATTATGTTCGTAAAATCGTTTGTCTTCTACTGCTATAAAAGCTTTAAATAAGTAGGGATTTATATCCTTATATTTTTGATAATCATATTCTCTAACCTTAAATTCTTTTAATAATTTTCCATTATTATCATATATTTTTGTTGTTTTTCTGTTATTAAAAGAATTCCTATTCATATTTTCAGTTTTACTATAAGCTCTTTCTATATAGTTACTAATGTCATTTTTAAAATAAAGATATATAAAAATGGAAGCTATGAGAGATATAATTAAAAAAAGGAAAATAGATATAATAATAATTTTTATTTTTCTATTTTTTTTACCCATTGTTCTCTACTCCTTTTTTAATAATATATTTTATATAAGCAATATATTTTATAATTAATATAACATATTTTAGCAAAAATCTAAATATAAAAAAATATATAAAAAATACCTACAAAAGTAGGTATTCCTTTTTTAAGGATATCGCCTGGTTCCCCAGGCAATACGGGACCCTATATAAACTTAGGGGTTTACATATTTCTTTACTAACTTCAATTTCATAGTTCTTATTGAAAATTCCATTTAGAAATACCTCCAGTTAATATTTTACGCTTAGTAAAGCCCATTATTAAGGCAGAAAATTAAATTTTTTAATTTCTTACAATATATTATGCATGTTTATAAATCTCTATAATTTTATTACTTATATTTTTCAAAAAAAAGATACTGACAATAATTTAATTATTGTCAGTATCTTTTTTAAAATTTAATTAGATTGTTAATTATAGAGTTTACTACTATTTTGTCTATTTTAGCATGGCAAATAGGACATATTTCAACTTCCAACAAAAGTTTTTTATATAGTTCTATTTTATTTATTAGGTATTCCTTTTTCTGGTCAATATTATGTTTAAGTTCTTTTCCTTGATTTAATACTATGTTTAATTCTTCTTTTTGTTTTTCAATTATTTCTATCTTCTCTTTTTGTTCTTTTAAATGAATTAACTTAAGATCAACATCTTCAATACCATTTAATTTATTTTTAATTAAATTAAATTTATCTATTCTATTTTTTATATTTTTTAATTCTTCTTCTAATATATATATATCCTTTAAACTTTGAGATTTTTCTTTTATTGTCTCATTTATTCTATTTAAATCTTTAATTTTATTAATTTGTTTTTCCATATCCAATAAAACATCATATTTATCTTTTAAATATTTATACTTTTTGTATATATTTGTTTTTTCACTTTCAATTTTTTTGTACTCATATAATTTTTTTTCTTCTAATTCTATTTTCTCATAAGAGCCTTTTAGGTTGGTCATTAATGAATGTGCTTTATTAACTTCTTTTAATGCTTCTACTTTCCCTCTTAATTCTGTTCCTAATTTTAACACTTTAGTAAGTTCAGTAGATTTCTCTTCAAGAATTTTTATTTTAAAGAACTTATTAGTTAGCAATTCAAACATATCTGTAATTTTTTCTTTATTTTCAGTTAGCTTTAGCACTTTCTTTTCTAATTCACTTATACTTCTTTCTTTTTCTCTTAACTCCATAGAAAATTTTGATAACTTCTCTATTAACTCTTTTTTTAATTTAATCTCATTTAAAATACTCTCTACCTTATAGATATTTTCTTCTAATTTAAAAACATAATTGTAGCTTTCTTTTCTTTCTTCTAATTCGCTTATTTCTTTTTCAATCACATTTTTTTTCAGATTTATTTTTTTTATATTCGAAGTCATGTCTTTTACTACTACATCTCCATATTGCGTTCCATATAAGCTCCCTACCAATTTCGCTTTATCTGTAGAGGACATATTTTTACCAACAAAAAACCAAGGATCACCCTGATTAATAAAATTTACATCAACACTACTTTTCTCAGATAATTTAACTTTGTTAAATCCTAAAATTTCTTGAACTGTTGTTATTGCTTTTGTATTAAAATATTCTACACAACCTTTGTTTGGATTAAATATTTCATATCCATTTTTCCCTTTTCTTTTATTTCCGTTTTTATCTTCATTGTTTTCTACTATCCTACTAATTACAAATCCATTACTTAAATATAATGTTATTTTAAAAAAGTCTTCTCCACTTAAAATCTGGTTTCTTGGATTTTTAATATAACAATCATATACTTCTCTTATTGCTCTAAGTACAGCAGATTTGCCTTGACCACTTACTCCAGATACAACATTTAACCCTTCCGAAAATTCAAACACTGCATGTTTAAAACAAGCGAAATTAACAATTTCTAATTCAGTTATTGTGTATTTCCCTTTTGAAGAAAAAGGAACTTTCATAAGTTTTATATTTTCCACAATATTATTAACTGCTTGATCTCTTATGTTATCATCTATGTTTTTATTTTTTGCAATGTTTTTTACTATATCTACTATATCTATTCCTTTAGTTAATTCAGCCTTATTCATTAAGCTTTTTACATCTTCTATTTTTTCTAATTTTTTTTCTTTTTTAACTATTTTCTCTCTTGATAAAACTTCACTTCCCTTTTTAGCACATGTTAAAAAAATTGGCTTTGTATTTATTCCATTTTTATCTACTTCTATTAAAATAACTTTTGGCATACGGTTAATTTCTTTAAGTTCTGCTGATAATCGAAATGGAGAACCTGGATTTATAAATTTCCTTCCATTAATAATAATTTCATCATAGCCAATATGGTCATGTCCATTTATGGTCAAATCGGCTTCAGTATAAGCTATTTGAGAAACAACAGTATGTTTAAACTTCTTCCCATAACTTTTAGGCATTAAGTATCCATGTACAAGGTGGATGTGAAAATCAGCCAACTTTTTATTAACAATATAGGCAGATTTATCTTCTCCATCTATGTTATGAGTATAAGGAGCTCCTGTTATTGCTAAAGAAAAACCTTCTTTATCCTTAAAAATGACTGGCTTTTCTTTAGTTGCAATTGTTATAGCTCCACAACTAATTAAAACATTTAAAGACGTCTCTTCTAAAGAAGAAATTTCATTCCCTATTAATTCATGGTTCCCTATTGTTCCAATAACAGGAATAGTATTTTTTAGTTCTTGTTCTATTTCTCTAAAAGTTGTCTCCCCTGTTTTCATTTCTAATACCTTATTATTTAATTGAGAGAACTTAAAATCTTTAGCTAAAGAAGCAAGTTCCGATTCTGATAGTCTATCTGAATTAAGGAAATCTCCCATTTCCAAAAAAGCATCTATTTTATATTTATTTGCTATTTCCATTATTTCTTTCGTCTTTTTCTGTCTTGTCTCTTTAAAATTATCTATTCGGCTCCCTGGAGTTTTACTGGAATAATGCCAATCTCCCAAAACTAAAAATCTTAACATATAAAAATCCCCTCTTTTTTAATTTATTTGTATAATACATTTTTTTATATTTATTATATATATAGTCAATATATTTTATAAATTATTTTATATTGTTTATAAAAAACACGTTTTATTTATTGACTATATTAAACGCAAGTATTATACTTTATTTATAGATAAAACATTTACTTTAATCTAAATAAAAAGTTTTATTATAATTATAAAAAACTTGTATTATATAAATATTTTTAATTTGAAAGGAGAAAATCGCTATATATTTTTAATAGCGACTGTATAGGAATTTGAACCCAAATATAGAATTAATTTTAGAAAAAAATGAAGAGTTTTCTTATTTATCTAAGTTGGCTGATAGTAAATATTTTGAGGTAAAAAAACTTAATGAAAGTATAGATTTAGAGGAATTAAGCTATTTGCCTTATATTGAATTAAAAAAATTATATGATTGCATAAAAAATAGAATTAGTCCTGAAAAACTAAATCAAATTAAAAAAATATTAATTAAAAAAACTAAAGAATTTTATCCAGAATTAAATAAGGTCCACAATTATCCTGAAATTAATAACATTGTTTTTTTAAATGAGGATATTAAAATTAAATTAGATGAGCTTTTAACAAAATATGAAAATGAAATAATTACACCAAACTTTTCTTTTTTAGAATTACAAACCTCCAATGAAACCAATATAAAAATTATAGATTTTTTATATGACTCAGGCATGTTAGAAAAAATATATAATTTAAAATGTATTTGTGAAAAATCTAAACTTAGTATATCCGAAAAGAAATTTAATAAAATGAAAGATGTTTTTTCTTTAGGAGAAGATGACTTCGCCTATGTGGACTGTGATTATTGTAATGGTAGAGATATATTTGATTTAGAAACCTTAAATGAGTCTGTTGAAGTTAAATACAGATTCATAAAAAGATCCCAAAATAATATATTACAGATATAATTAATGTTAAAAATAGTTGTTACAGGAAGACCAATTAGTAAATCAAATTTTAAAATCTCAGGAAAAAACGGACAGCCCATAATGCCAGCTAAAGGGAAGTATTCAAAATATAGAGAATATGAAGAATTAGTTTCTTGGAGTTCGTTAAAAGCAATTTCTGCTTCTAAATACAAAACTACTAAATTTAATGAGAATTTGACGACAGTTATTAAATTATATTTTCCAGACAAGAGAAATAGAGATATACACAACTATCCAAAGAGCATTTGTGATGGTATTGAAAAAAGTGGAATAATAAAAAATGATAAATTATTAAAACCTGTGATTATTATGGATTTTATAGACAAAGAAAACCCACGAGTAGAGATAGAGCTCTATCCTTCATCTGAATATACTTTTAAATATTCATTAGATAAAATTAAAGAATAGATTATTCATTATTTTTGATTATATTTTATTTTATTTTATATATTATATATAAATAATATATTTATATTATTTATACTATTAATTGTTAGAGATTATATTATTTAAATAATATTTTCTTTTTTAGGAGGACTTATGGATATAAAAATCATAAAAAAACATAACCAAGAAATAAGTAAAGATATCGAATTAGCCATTCATCAAAAACTAAATTTTTTAGAAGTATTTTTAAAAGAAAATGACTATATAAAAATTACAGTTGAACAAAATAAATCAAGCTATAAGATAGAATTATTATTAGAATACAACAAAAAAATCATAAAAATGGATGAAGTTTCAGAAGATTTTTTTTCAGCATTAGAAAAAATTACAAATCGATTAAAAAGAAAATTGTATAAAATATACCACATGAATTTAAATATTAATTCTAATAATATTCCTTTTAAAAAAGTTATTAAAACTACTAATAAGCAAAAAAAAGAAGATATAAAAAGAAAACAAATAAAGTTAAAACCAATGTCTGAGGAAGAGGCTTTTCTTCAAATGAAATTACTTGGATATTCTTATTTTTTATTCTATAATCAGAATTTTATAATGTCTTTAATACATTTAAATAAAAATGGTCAGTATGAAATAATTCAAGGATTTTTAAAATAAAACAAATATAAGAGTAGCTTAAGATTGAGCTACTCTTATATTATTAATGATATAATCGGGCAAAGAGCCAAGAATAGTATTTAATAAGCATTTTTGTTTTTCGTTATTTTTATAGAAAATGACATCAAAGAAGTCTTCTCCTCGTATATAATCCTTAATGATAAATTGATTCTCCATTATTTCATTAAGACCAAGTTCTAAATAGTTCATATTTTTTTTAAGACTATTTTTCCCACTCAAATGTACTTCATATTTCAAATGATCAATTGTAAATCTATATTTCTTATTTTGTAAATCTTCACCACTTCTAATTAGATAATTTCTTCTTCCCTCAAGAAAATAAGCAAGATTAATTGATTGTTGTAACTTTATTTTTTTCAATTCGTTTTCATACATAATGTCAGTTGACATTTTTTCCATATCGGGTGAAACAGATCTTTTTACCTTTACAATATCTCTTCCCTTTACGATATCTCCTTCATTACTAATATCTCCTTCATTACGAGAAATTTCAACTGAGCTAAAAAAGTTAAAAGACATTTCTTTAACTTGTCCAAACGCATCTGTAGATTTACTATAGATCGAATAATAAGGAAGTTTTAACAGTCTATTTTTTACATTATCATAATTTGCTTTTGTGCGAGACTTTAACCCTAAGTGTTTTAGTAAATCACTTAGATAAAAAGATGCAGTATCCAAATTAAAAAGTCTTTCAATGTAAATAATAATCTCAAGATCTCTTTTATCAAGGGATAGTTTAGGTAATGCTTTTTCTTCTGTCTCAAGATTATACAGTTCCATTTTAAAACTTTCAATTTGGCTATTTTCCTCATCTATCTTAAATTTGTAGGAAATATTTAATTGAGAACCAGTGTGGTTTTTAGCTCCATAAGTACCAGATTCAAACGAGTTATCATCATTTTTAATTATTTCAATATTTTTATTTCTTTTAGGGCGTAATGTAGGGAGAAAAATTCCTGGAACTACACTAATTGGTGTAGTTAATACTATATTATTTATATTAAATTTATATTGTTCTTTAAGTATCTCAGTTATGCATAAAAGCAAATCGTGCGTAAATGCCGAATTAATCTTAGCATCTGACATTTCAGATAAATATGGAAAGTCTGATATATTATAAGAACTATCTGTAGCCCATTCTTTTAATGTTTCTTTTCGCATCAAAAGTAATTCCTCTGGAGATTCTAAATCCATACTTTTAATTTTACCTTTGTTTTTTAAGAATTCTTCTTTTATTGTTATATATTCTTTTTTTAATAATTTTGCTTCAGCTTTATCGCTCTCCATTGAATCTAATGCCATTTTTACCCAGTTTTGTTTTAATCTCCAAGTCGAGGAAATTTCCCAAGCCCTCAATTTTTTTGCTTTAGCAGGCGTTGTTAGTAAATCTAACTTACCTGAAATTGTTGTAGATAAAAAATCTTCAAAAACTGTAGCAATTTCATCAATTGATTCGTATGATTTAATCATATGCACTTCAAAATATTTTTGAGTTATAAATTTAAATTTTTCTTGCTCATAGATAGCGTGCATTATTAAAATAAAATCTTCTCTTGCATTTTCTTTATTCAAAGTTACCACCTTTTTCTTATATTTGTATCTTATATTTTATATATTAACATAATATATGTAAAAAAATCATAATAATATATTTAGTTATAATTATTAATTGTATATTGTAATTTGTAAATATTCAATCTTTATAATCTACAATAACTTTTGCATACCAAAGTAGATACACCTAAAGACTACTATTTTATTAGTATATAATAAAACTACAATAACATCTGCATACTTTAATGATAGTAATTATGATAATAGTTATATACTTTCACAAGTAATAACTATAGATAATAATAAAAACTACAATAATATCTGCATATTTTTACAATTAATAATTATATGAATGTAAGAAATCGCAATAATATATATAGGTCTTTGTATTAGTATCTGTATTTAGAAATAAAAACTACAATAATATTTGCATACTTTTGTGATAATAACTATGTCTTATTATAAGAGTCATAAGCTAATCCATATGTTTATATATTAGTATATAATAAAACTACAATAGTATCTGCATACTTTTGTAAGAGTAAAAATTATATGATAGTAAAAAACTACAATAATATTTGCATACTTTTATATTAATAACTATTATATGTTTAAAAATACTATGGGTAATTATTTACTATCATAGTAATAATTATACATATCATTAAAACTACAATAATATTTGCATACTTTTATATTAATAATTATCCAATGTTAAAAACTACAATAATTTTTACATACTATCATAGTAATAATTATACATATCATTAAAACTACAATAATATTTGCATACTTTTATATTAATAATTATCCAATGTTAAAAACTACAATAATTTTTACATACTATCATAGTAATAATTATACATATCATTAAAACTACAATAATACTTGCATACTTTTATACTAATCACTATCCAATGTTAAAAACTACAATAATACTTGCATACTTTTATACTAATAATTATACATATCATTAAAACTACAATAATATCTGCATATTTTTATACTAATAATTATCTATTTTAATTAAAACTACAATATTATCTGCATACTTTTTTAATTTCAATTATGTATTATAATTAAAAATTACAATAATATCTGCATACTTCTATTCTAATAATCATCTATTATATCCAAAACTACAATATTATCTGCATACTTTTATGGTTTTAATTATCTTATTATAATTAAAATCCAATAGAATCTACATATTATCAGATATATAATGGTAAAAAATTACAATAGTGCTTATATATTTTTGTATTAGTATATATATTATACTAAAAAACTACAATAGTATTTGCATACTTTTATGGTGATAATTAGCATCTATTAAAGCTTCTGTTGTATATCAATAATATCTTAAGGTTTGTTCATTTAAAAACTACAATAATATTTGCATACTTTTAAGTACATTATATATTGTAAGTTAATACTCTTTTTATTAAATATTTATATTTAATTACTCAGACATGTCGAAAAACAATAAAAACATTGAGATTTTAAACTGATTTCATTTTATCTTTTATAAAACTACAATAATATTTGCATACTTTAATTTTTAGCTATTTTTCAGATTTCAAAATTACAATAATATCTGCATACTATTGTAGTTTTTTGATTTTTTTGCTTGCAAAAATTGTCGGAAAATTTTTTTTGTTTTATAAAGAAAAAATAAAAAAACTCAAACTGATTGCAAATACTTGTTTTGATGAAAACTACAATAATATTTGCATACTTTCTTTTTTCATTTAAATTTCAATGATATATCAAAAAATACAATAGAATCTGCATACTTTACTTTTGCATGTATCTTTTGTAAAATACGTTTTATAAAATGTAAAAAATATAAGAAAGGAGGTAAAAAAGTGGATAATAAATATATGTTTGATGAATTAAAGGCAAATGCAAGAATATCTAAATCAAAAATAAAAGAGATTATATCAGCTTTTAAAAGGAAAATAGATGTAATTAAAATAAATGATAATGGACTTTCTAAACTTGAAAAAGAATTAGGATTAACAAAGAATAATTATACAAAAATTATTTCTTCAAATAAGTCTTTAATAAAACAATATTTGTTATATCATTTTTTGCCTTTTGCAAATGATTGCTTTGTTAGAAAAAACATTTCTTATAAAGATATTGCTAAATTATGTAATATATCTATAGTTACTGCGAGAAGCAACCAAAAAACACTTTCTTATTTAGGACTTGCTTATTTTACTCCTGCTATTAATTATGGTAGATTTGATATTGTAATTGCAGATGAATATAAAAATCATTACAAAAAAGAAAATGGTGGTAGTGGTTATATAACTTTAACACTTAATCACTTAGTACATTTAATAAATTTAAAAAATGTAAATGAACTAAAAATTGAATTAAAAAAGCTTTTATGGATAGATGCTTGTAAAGCAAAAGGAAAAAAAATTAGATTTAGTAAAGATAAATTAGTAGATGTACTACCTTTATATATAAAAAAATCAGATAAATTTATTTTTGATGTTTTAAGTAGCAAAAATACAAAATTTAAAATGGTTGGAGATAGCTTAGAAACAAAGGATTATGAATCTAAAACTGAATTTAACAAAAAATTTGTATCTAAGGTAAGTGAAAAGATTAAGAATTTATTTGATCAAAACAATTATTCTTATAGTTATAATCACTCTAAACTACTTTTACAAAACAATAATTCTAAAGAAGATTTACGAAATCTGGAAGGAGAAAAAGCTTTAATTATAAATGACTTAGCTTGTTTAAGCTTAGAATTTGGTATTAGAAAAGTTTATTTAGGTTTAGATTATATGTTTAAAAACACTATCTACAATGACGATATAAACATAAATAAGATTAAAAACCCCGCTGGATTTTTAAGAAATTTTATCGAAAAGAAATTAATAACTTTTGGTAGTCTTTATTAATTAAAATAATATCATAAATGTGGATTAGTAAAATATTGCTAATTCTAATTTATGATGCAAATTTTTAAAAAGGCACAGGTTTTTAGAAAAAAATAATTTTTCTATAGCCTGTGTCTTTTTTTTGATAAAATTTTTATCCACTTTTTTAACAAAAAGAAAGTTTTTTTATTAACATAATAATTTTTTTAATTATAAAAAAAATAAAATTTATCTACAAAATATGTAATTATTATTAACATAGTTCAAATCATTTATTTTATATTTTCTTAAACATATTGCAAATGCTATAATAAAGCTATTATTTATAATCACTAATTAATGTTTTAAAATCTGTTTTAATTTATGTGTAATAAATATCTTTTTATATTTTATATATCATCATACTCATACTCATCTTCAATTTCAATATCAATACTTATTGGAATTGGATTTGTATTATCATTTATATTCTCTTCTAATTCAAAAGATTCTTCTTTGTTTTCTATTATATCATCTTTTTTTATAACGTATAGAATATCTTTATTTGGAAAATGATTACAAGCAACACTTTTAGAATATTCTGTTGCATAATCTTTATTTCTTTTAATTTGTTCATCATTGTATTCCTTTACCATTTTTTTTATTTTTTCATGCAAATCATTTGGGATATATTCGATTTGAGCGAGTGCTGGAATTTGGACAGTATTATTTTTAACTAAACAATGTGTAATTTGACCAAATGTTCTATAAATCAAATTGCTTGGAGAAAATCTTGGTTCATATCTTTCATCTACTTTTATTGTCATTTTTTCATCTGAAAATGAAGAAAAATAACGGTCTTTTGAATAAGATCTTCCTATAGTAGTTCTTAATTCTTCTCCAAACTCTTCAGAATAATATTTTGCATCAGTTATACTTATTCCAGGGTAAATAATTTTATTTCTTGCATTTGCAGAAACTAATTTAAGGAAACTATCCCCTTCTCTACCTACACTCATTTGGTCTCTTGCTTGTGTAGCCAAATGAGAAGCTACTCTATAGGAACGTCCTTGTGTCAACATTTCTCCAAAACCTTGATTTGCATAGACTTGGAACTCATCAATATACAACATGTTTTCTTTTCTACTATCTTCATCTCCAGGTCTACGAAAAACACTTGATTGTAATTGTAATATTATAAAATATCCAAGGAACTTTCCTAAATCTCTTAAAGAACCTTGTGTTGTTGTCATAGTTATAACCAATCCCTCTTCAAGAGCTTTATCAAAATCTATGTCTGTACCATGTCCTCTTGGTGGATTTAAAGCTTTTCTAAGGTACTCATTGGATACTAATTTGGATATTTGAGTTCTAACACCTGAGCAATGTTCATAGGTCTTGGTTCCTTTTCTATCACCTGTCATGCCTGAATAATAGTCTGTTAAAAACCAAATAGCTATTTCTTCATTTTCTTTTTGTTGTAAAGGATTGCTTACAGGTAACTTTGAAAATTCGTTTACTATTTTTTTACCTATCCCATTTGAGTTCCAAACAAGGTCATTTAAATCAATTAAAGTTGCATCATCTCCATATAACCTTTTTAATAACTTTACAGACTTTCTAATAAGACCATCTGACATATCTTTAAAAAATTGTGGAGAGTCAGGGTTTAACATGTTAAAAGTTGTAGCCATATTCTCTATAACTTCACTCTCATGACCAAACAAAGGATTAAAATAAGGACAGTCAGCAAGTAAAGGATTAAAATAAATCACTTCTCTATTATGGATTTTTGCCATTTGGTATACTTTTTCTGCAAGGTCGCTTTTTGGTTCAAGTACTGTAACTCCTATTTTTTTATTTTGTAAATCTTGATTTATCATAGGAATTATGGTCTGAGATGTTTTACCACAACCAGTAGGTCCAAGTATTAACATATGCAAGAATCTATCTTTTAATGGTATAAAGACAGGAGTATCAAGTATTTCTCCAGCTTTTCCATTAATAGACTCAATTTTTTTCCCTAAAATAACATCTCCAGGTTTTATTTTCTCTTCTTCTGGTTTAAATAGTTTAGAAGAAAAATTAATGTTATTTATTTGAGATATGGTCTCTCTAAAACTTTCTTGAGATGATAATCCTATAATAATACATAGATAGATAAAATTTAATAAATAGATAAAAACCATGATTAGTTTATGAAATTCAATATTCGTTGAATTTAAAAAAGATATTAAACTATGGTTTATAATTAATAACATCCCTAAAAATATAAAAAAACTAAATACTATGTTTTTTAGTTTAAAGACTTTAACATCTTTAAAAGTCAGATAATATGCTATACTGGAAAAACTAACAAACAAGCATAGTATAATGCTACTTTTTCTAAAACATAATTGGATTAACAATAAAAAAATCTCAGCAAAAGATAAACCAGCTATAATAACATAAAATTTATCTTTAAGGATTTCTAAAATTTCATCTTTTTTCATTTAATTTAAAATTATGATAAGTCCTTTCGTAATATTAGCAAGCAAAATATTAAAAATACATAAGAAAAAGCTTACTATTATTGTTATAGTAAGCTTTAAAAAAAAGTATAACTTTCCATTATTTAATGTGTATATTATTAATTATTACTTAAAGATATCCAATAATTAATGTCTTTATAAGGCGTCTCATTACATTCATCATTAACTATTTTATAAAATAATGGATTTGCTTCTCCAGAGTCTATTATATAAGCATATAACAGAAAATTTTCAATCTTAAAATTTATTTTATAGACATCTTTAAAATGTTCAATTTTTGTTGAAATCTCAGCATATACACTATCTTTAGTATCTAAGACTTCGGAAGATAAAATTGTAACAGGTCCATCAAAAATAGGAGATAAACTGGTTTTTTCTAAAATAACATCCCTTCTGGATTCTTCTGGAATCATAAGTGTCCCAATTAAAATCATGTTTGGATCTTTTAAGTTTTTGACCATATATCCCTTACCCTGTATAGGTGCTGTAAGAGTAGATAACATAATATTTGCATCACTATAGACATTTCCTATTTTCCAATTATATTCTTCTTTAAACTTATATGTTTCTAATTCTTTGTCAACCTTATCTAAAATTTTATCGTAGTTAGCATTCTGAGCTAATTTTATTAAATTATTATACAATTTATCTGTATCCTCTTTTGGAAATTCGCTATTGTTATCTTCGCCTAATTTAACGCTATTTAATATTTTATTAGCATTTTCTCCATAAGTTTTTAATAGTTTATCCTTATCACTCATTTTACTTTTTTCTTCAGGAGACAACTTACCTAATTCTTTTTGTATATCTTTTTCTATTTTTTCTTGAGTTTCCCCCTTGTTATTATTATGATTGTTGTTTATTTGGTTATAAACAGAAACACTTGATATAAGCCCAAATAAAACAAAGGCAGTACTAAATAATATTACTTTTATTTTATATTTTTTATTTAACATATCTCTAATCCCCTTTTTATTTATATCTTAATAATATCTATACATATTTTCTTATAATTTATAAAACTAAATACTATATTATAGTACTAAAAAAGTGTTTTAATAAAAAAAATGTACAAAAGGATGTGTTTTTTTATGAAAGAAAAAAAATTAAATTATGAGGCAATGGTTAAAGAGCTTCCTATTCTTGAAAAAATAATTAGTGATGGAGGAAAAGCTTTAATCAAATGTGAAGCAGAATTAAATAACTTAAGGAACTCTTATGAAAAATGTAAAAAAGAAATAGAAAATCTTGGGGTTAATCCACAAAAGGTAGAAGAAGAGATATCCACACTAAAATCCTCTTTTAGTGAAAAATATAAAGAATTGGAAGAATTATTGCCAACTGAAATTATTAATGAAATTAACAATGTTAATGATTACAACAAAAGTAATAAAGATTTGATTTTTTAATAAAAAGAGAAAGGAGCTTTTTAAATGTATGAAAATGAAAGTGAATACTTTTTAACTTTTGATTTAGATATTTTATATTGTCCAAATAAAGAATTAAAATTATCCTGTAAAAAGCTTAATCTCCAAAATTTAGTATTTGAAAATTATAGTGGTAACATAGATAGTATAGACAGCAATTATAAACTAAAAGCCAAAGATGTGAACATTATAGTCAATAAGGTAATTAAAAATGAAATAGGTACAGAATTGGCTCATGAAGATATGTCTTGGATTAAAGAGTTTGAAACAAATTTTGTACTTAATAATAAACTTACTGTTTCTGAAGAAAAAATTATTTTTAATTATTTTATTCTAAAATTAATGCTATTAGGTTTTTCTCAAGATATGGCCAAAGAGATTGCAGTTTCATATAAATTATCTATAGAAAAAAATTGTACTTCAATTGATTTTTTGTCTTTTATTAAAGCTTTAGATATGAAATTAAAAAATAAAAAATTCTGGGTTAATTTTAATATGAACCATGAAAAAGATTTAGAATGCGAATTTATTAACATGATGTTTACCTATAAGGAAAAATTAGAAAATAGGTTTGACTTTACTATGTTTAAAGATAATTATTTAAATGTGTGTAAAAAATCTATAGTAAAAAAGATGTATGATTTTAATTCAAAAGGTTCTTATTTAGTTAAAAATCCATTAAGCGTAGAGAAACAAGAAAAATATCTTCTTTATGAATATAAATCAACCATTGCTGGAGTGATTAAGTATTTAATAACTAATGAATATCCAAGATTAGCAGTAGAAAGTAGCTTTTTAGATTATATTATAGAAGAAATGGTTTCTGTAGTAAAGCTATATTTAAAAATTTTAAAAAATGATGAAATTAATAAAAATATTAATAGTTTATAAAATTAAAAAATAATGAGGGATTATAGATATCCCTCATTATTTTTTAATTAGAATTTATAATCAAAATTATTATTTACATAACTTATATTTTCGGATTCTTTATTAAATAAAAAAGATGATATTTTTCTCTTTTTTTCTTTCTCCATTTCACCAAAAGAACTTTGTTTGTGATTATCTTCAGATTTAATTAAAATATCAATTTCTTTATTATTGTGAGATATATCTTCCCCAAAGATTAAGCGAGGGTCTACTGGTGTAGGTTCTCCTTCTAAATAACTAATATCTTTAATCATATTTTTATTTTTATACTCATCTTTAGTATTTTTTATTAACTTATTTCTTAATCTCTTAGATTTTTTTTCAAGATTTTCGATAAACTCATTGTCGAGAAATTTAAATTGCCCAGATCCTACAATTCTAACACCAGTAGATTTTAAAGACTCATAAAGAAAAGAATTTAAATGTTGCTGGTAAAAATCTGATGGATTTTTTTTCTCATAGATTCTTTTCTGATAGTATTGCACATCTTCTACATTTAAAGAATTAAGAAGTATTGTTGTTCTTATATTATTATCCAATAAAGCAGTATAATCTTTATTGTTAAGTAAAAATTGATTTCTTGATTGAAAGAATAAAATTAAGCCTATATTATAATCGTCTGAATAATTTAATAAATACTCAAGTGAGTCTAAATAGTAAAAAGAATCATCTATATATAGAATGTGTGGATTCCTTTGTGTTATATCTGTCTCTTGTATATCTAAAGTTAGTTGTAATAGTAGCATTTTAACAGCATTTATTGCATTATATTTATATTTTGCTACTTCCATGTCAATAATTACAATTTTTTTCTTTTTAATAGCTTCTTTATAATTTATAATATTTTCATTTATATAATCATATTCATATTTATCCATAAATAAAAAATGGTTTAATATTTCTATATTGGTACTTACCTTTAAAAATACTACTTCTCTATCATATTCTTTAGCTAAAGCATTTAAAGTATAAGCCATTTCTTTTTTAGTTACTATCAGAGTCATGCCTATCTTTTTATTTTGTAAATCCTGTGAAGCTAATGTAGGTAAAACTTTAGAGGTCTTCCCTGTCCCCTTTTTACCCAACACAATCATATTTAAATATCTATTTTTTTGTGAAATAAAAATTTCATTATTATTATTAGTGCCAATTATTAAATTTGTGTTTTTATTATCATTTTGCAAATTTTCCATTTAACTCTCCTATTTATCTTATTTGTCATAGCTTATTTTATATAATATACACTTCTATGATTAAATAAAAATATTTTCTATATGATAAAAAATACTACATCCACCTATTAAATAATTATATAAAATAAACAGAAATCTATAATATAGAAATAATTAGAAAGGAGAAAAGATATTGCAGGGCAAAACACATAAAATTGCTGGGATATGTATAGGAATTGTAACTGCTGATTATTTATTAAAACATCAATATAGTCAAAGCATGTTATTTTCTATTGTTACTATAGGAGTTATAACTATTACTTCTCCATATTTAATAAGAAAGATTCCTTTTAATATAAAAAATAAATTAATATTATTTTTTATATTAGGACTATTTTTTTTATTTAAAAAACTAAATTTAGATTATTCTTATATAGAACAATCCTACTTAACTTTTATAATATTATTTGGCTCAATAGCAGGTTCATTGTTGCCAGATATAGATCATCCTAATAGTAGCTTAGGTAGTAAATGTAAACCCCTCTCAAACCTTTTAAATAGTAAATTTGGACATAGAGGATTTATCCATTCTCCTATCCTTTTAATAGGTTCTATGTTGGTATTATTTCTATTAGTAGATATGGTTAATATAAACTATCAAATTTATTATATTTCTTTAATAGTTGGTATTTCTATAGGATGGATTAGCCATCTATTGTTAGATTTTATTACAGTTTCTGGTATACCCATATTTTATCCTATTTCAAATAAGAAATTTAGAATTCTTAAATTAAAAACAAGTAAACATGATTTATTAGTTGCTATTGTATGCTTGGCTATTACGTATTTATATATTTTTTTGTAATAAATTATAAAATATTTTTAAATATAAAAAATAAATATAAATTATTATAAATAATATGAAATATAATAAAAAAATAAAATATATTATATTTTATATAATTATTTAATAAAAATAATAATAAAAAAATAAAATTTAAAATTATTTAACAAGGGATGTGAAAAAAATAAAAAAATTACAAAAAAAAATAATTTTTAAAATAAATAGTTTGATATTCTCACCTATTTTATTATTAAATATTTTTAGAATAGACGCTTTTTCAGTTAATGAAGAAAATATAAAAATAAAAGCTTCAACTGATGCTGGCTTTTTAGAGAGTTTAAAAAAAGTACAGTCAACATATAGTTTTTACTTTAATGTTTTTATTGGAGTTTGTATACTTTTAAGTTTAGCTGTTTTATTAATCCATCTTATTAAATTAGGAATGGTTGGAGGAAATCCTCAAGAGAGAAAAATTGTGTTAAACAACATGTTTATATCTCTTATATGTTTTTCTATGATAAGTGGAGGAGCTGTAATTTATTACTTGTTATTCTTTTTATTTTAAAAAAATAGTAGAACAATATTGTTCTACTATTTTTCGAAGTATTTTAGTTTAATTATTTTGAGTTTCTTGTGCTCTGGCATATATTTTAGAAAACCTGTAGATAAATTATTAAAAATTCTCTCATCAGTTCCAAACCTAACTTTTTCTAAATTAGTTGTATTAAAAACCAATCTTGATGCATCAACAGCTAATTCATCTGTTTCTGTAAAAACAAATAATGTAGGTACTACCTGGCTATCAAGATAATATTTTTTCCAAGAATTTGTACTAAGAAGTCTATCAAGCTTCTCTATTCTTTTAGAAAAAAGAATAGGTATATCAAACTGGCGAGTAACTTCTCCTATGAAATAGTTTTTAACTCCATTGCTTTCAATAGCAAATTCAAAACTTGGAGAAAGATTTATCTTATCTGCTTTTCTAAGTGGATGAGTTTCAAAATAAACTACATTACATACATCTAATAATTTTAAATAAAAATTAGTTATAAAGAGTTCTTTCCCTACATTTTCAGATGAATTTAAATTTATAGATGTTTGCCAATTCACAGTATCTTGTTTTGAATAATTTGTTAATAAAAATTTCCCTCCTAAATCCAAACAATATATATTAAGTGCATCAGCTTGATTCTTTAAATCATCTATCTTTGATAGAATAAATTTATTCAAAATGCCATATTGAACAAGTTTATCAAGCCTGGATTTTATACTAATAAAAGAAGTCTCTTTTTCTTCTTCTCCTTCGTTATATTTCTTTAAAGTGAGGATGTTATTGATTTTTAAAAAATCATATATATTATTAGCAGTGGCAAATTTAAAATTAAATAAAAATTCAGCAATAGCAATATCTCGGTTAGATAATTTTTTATCTGTAACTAAATTTAAGACTTGATGTTTAGAAATATTATTTCTAAATTTATTTTGAAAAATTTGTTTATAACCTTCTGGTATAGACTTATAGATATTAGAGTCTTTTATATACATAAAATTACTATTCCTTTCATTATAATAAAAAAATTATTAATTAAAAGGCAAGTTCAAACCTGCCTTTTAATTAAAGAATTGAAGTTATACTATTATTTAATATCTTCTGTTAGTATTCTTATAATTTTACCCTTTATTCTATAAATAAGTTTTTCAGAATTAGCATCTTGCTTAGTTTCTACTTTTTTTATAAGTAAAGATACTTTATCTCCTTCAACTAATTCGTAATCTGAAAAAGTTGGAATAGGAGATAGGACATCTAAATTAGGAGCTATACATACAAAGCAATCGTCTGTTCTTATTGTTCTAACAGATCCAATAACAACAGAACCAGTCGTAAAAGAATCCATGTCAATTATAGCGTTACTTTTGTATTTTTCTACAGCTTCAACGTATATTCTTTTATTGCTATTAACTTTAAATAATTTAACTTTAATAACATCATCTACTTTATATATATCAGACACATTTGTATAATCATCTGAGAACTCTGTATTTCTTATTGTTACTGTAGTTTCATTAATCTCTAAGTATGCACCAAATTTTTCTAAGTGTACAACCTTAGCTTCAAATTCTTCTCCTTCTTCTAACTTTTTAATTAATTGATCTCTATCTTTTTCTTTTATTTCTTTACGAGAAGCTAACATTTTAACTTCATTTTCTTCGCTCTCAATTATATCAGTTAATATAAATTCTATTTTTTTAAATAAATAAGGTGTAAGTGAACGATTTGTTTGTCTTATATCAATGTCTTCTCTTTTCATTATTACTTCTCCTCCATCTTCTAAAATTATTATTAAGATGTCAGAGTTTAATTCTTCATCGAATTTTACAAGTCTTACTGTTCCACTTAAAACTTTTTTTTCTTCCATGTAATTTTTGTATCTCTCTAAAGATTCTTTATTAATGTTTTTCATATTTTTTTATTTTCCTCTCTTTTTTTAAGATTTTTTTTTAAGATTTTTTAGTAACTCCCTAAAAGTATTTTTCTTTTTTTCTTTTTTCTCACAATTATCTCTTTTTAAAGTGTGTTTTATCTCTATATTTTTTCTCTTATCTTCTTTTGGTGGAGTTATTTCAATACATTTATTTGTATTTTTCCTATTATAGTATTTACATGCATTATTTAATTCCATTTTTTGTGTACTACCCTCAAAATTATTTAAAAAACTTAAATTAATTGAGGATGTATTTGCTTGCTCCTTCTCTTTTTCAACTGGTTGATTTTCTTTATTTGAAATGGATCCTGCTTCCTCAATTAATTTATTTCCATCTGTGTCATATGTTTGCTGAGTTTTCAGCTCATTTACTAAGTCATGAATATTAAATTTAATTGAATCTAATAAATAGTTCTTGGATACTGTTAAATTACTTGTTTCTTTAGTTTCTTTACAAAATGAAGTACTTTTTGGGGGAATATTTTTAGTTTCTTTAGTTTCTTTAGTTTCTTTTCGTTTTAGGTTTGATTTAACAATTAAATCTAATTTATTCCAAAGCTCAATTTCAGCCAAAGGTTTTTTTATATAATAAGAAGTATATTTTAATATTTCATCTCTAATTAACTGGTCTGAGAGGGAGGTAAGTACTATTATATTTATTTCTTTAAAATTTTCACTAATCTCTTTTATTAATCTAATTTCATTTAATGTGTTTATGTCAATAATAACAATTTTTATTTTATTTTTTTCTATTTCTTCTAATTCATTACCAGCTACACACTCTTTATTAATTACACTAAAACTACACTTATTTTTTTGGGGTTTATTGTTAATAGCTGTTTTTATTATATTGCTTATAAAAAAAGTACTATTAATAATAAGAATCTTATATAAGTTATCCACTCTAAGCACCTTCTTAATCATTTTATTTATATATTATATTATTAAAAATAATAAAAATAATGATTATTTGTAGGACAAAAATGATATAATTATATTGAATATAAAAAATAAAAAAGGGGATATTTATGGAATACTATATTAAATTTGTAATTAAAAAAATTAATTATAGAGATAATGAAAAGAGATATTCAATTTGTAAAGCTATATTAAAAAATAAAATAGATAATAATTCCACTCAAGAAATTACTGTTAAGGGGTTTTTCCCTATTCTTTATGAAGGAGATGAATATGAAGGAAAGGTAACAAAAAAGTTTGATGATATTTATGGAGATTTTTTTTATTTAGAGGAAATACCTAAAATTATTATACCTGAAAGTAAGAAGACCTTAGCAGAGTTTATAAATAAGAGAGTTAAGGGGCTTAGTTTAAAAAAATCATTGGAAATAGTTGAGATTTTAGGGATGGGAGTTCTAAAATTAATAAAAAATGATTATAAGATTTTATTGACTGTTCCTAAAATAACAGAGAAAAAAGCAAAGCTTATATATCAACAACTAATTGAATTTGAAAATTTTCAAGAATTAGCTTTCTTTATACAAGGAATGGGAATAGCTACAAGGATAGCAATAAAAGTGTATGAGATCTATGGAGAGCTTAGTTTACCTAAGATACTTAATAATCCCTACTCTATTTGCACTAATGGTAATATAAAATTCATATATGCAGATAAAATAGCTAATAACCTTGGGTTAGGTTCAGATAACCCTAAACGTGTAGTGTGTTCCATTTTGGAATATCTTAATTATAGAACAGACAGTAATGGAGACATGTGTATATATAAAGATATGATTTTTAGCAACTTAAACAGATTTTTAAATAGATTTAGTAGTTATAGCAATAATAATATATCAGAAGATCAAATTAAATTTGCATTAGAGGAGTTAGTGGCATTAAAGTTAGTAATTATAGAAAAAGATGAAAAAGGAAATACTTACATTTATAAGAGTTTTTATAATTATGTAGAGAATAATATTGTTAATAACATAAAAAACTTATTAAATAAACCTAAGTCTGAATTTTTACAAAAAAAAGATATAGATAATTTCATATCTTATTATGAAAGTAATTTTTTTACTTTAGACTTAAAAAGAAAAGAAGCTTTAAATACAGTTTTAAATAGTAAGCTATCTATTATTACAGGTGGTCCAGGTACAGGAAAAACATTTTTAACAAATATTATTGTCAATTGTTTAAAGTATATAAATCCTAAAGTTAGAATAAGATTACTTGCTCCTACAGGAAAAGCTTCTAACCGCATGAAAGAGTTAATAAAAATGGAATCTTCTACTATTCATAGGGGGTTGAAGATAAATCCATATAAAAACACAGAGTTAGAAGAAATAACAGAAGATGTTGTTATCATTGATGAGGCATCAATGATAGATGCTTCTTTATTTGACAAATTAATCTCAAAAATCCATGAAAATACAATGATTATAATAGTAGGAGATGTGGACCAACTTCCTTCTGTTGGAGCAGGACTAATTTTAAAAGATTTAATAGACAGTAATATAATACCTGTTGTTAAGCTTAATAAAATATTTAGACAATCGAAAGATTCAAGTATAATTTTAAATTCTCATAAAGTTAATTCAGGATTGTTAACAACTTCGAAAGATGGGATTGATGTATCAAATAAAGCTGGAAGTGACTTTATTTTTTGGAAAGAGAGCAATATTTTTAAAATAAAGAGTAATATATTAAGAAGCATAAAATGTTTAATAGAAAAACACAATTTTAAATTTGAAGATATTTATATATTAACACCATTAAAATTAAATGAAATTGGAGTTAAAGAAATAAATAGAGTTTTACAACAAGAATTTAATCCTAAATCCTCTAATCCAGAATATTCAATAGATAATTATAATTGTCTTAGAATAGGGGACAGAGTAATGCAGAACTCAAATAATTATAATTTAGGTGTATTTAATGGAGATATTGGAGTTATAAGAAAAATATACACGAAAGTTTCTCAAAAAGGAATTCTTGAATATGAAATAGAAGTAGAATATAAATTGCATGAGAAAAATGTGATTTACACTGAAGACTTAATTGATGAATTAGAATTAAGCTATGCTATGACTATTCATAAAAGCCAAGGAAGCGAGTTCCCAGCTATAATAATGCCAATTCATCACAGTCAAAGAGCATCTTTAAATAGAAACCTAATTTATACAGGCATGACAAGAGCAAAAGAGAAATTAATTATGATAGGAGAAGAAGAAGCCTTAAATTATTCAATAGAACAAACTAATTCATTGAATAGGATATCCAGGCTAAGAGAAAAACTTGAAAGATTGAAACTTGAAAACAAGATAGCAAGTTAAAAAACACTATTATTATAATAGTGTTTTTTCTTTATTAAATAAGTCTAAGAATAATAAAAATTTAATTGAATATTCTTCATCAAATTGTATATTTAGGTTATTAAATATTTCAATTTTTATTTTTTCATAACTAAGTTTATCTTTATAGCTTCTTTTATTGTTCATAGCATCATAAGCGTCAATAATTAAAATTATTTTGAGAATTTCATACAACTTACTATATCTTAAAAAGCAGAGGTTTTTATGATGAAGTCTAATAAGAGTATTAATATCTAAAGACAAAATAGGAGATTTGAACTCAGTATGTCTTTTTATATATAAATATTCATCTTTAGATAATTTATCTTTTTTATACAACAATTTAGGATCTAATGTCAGCTTGCCAATATCATGGAGTAGACAACCTTCAATTAAAGTTATTTTTTTATCTCCACTTAACATTAATACCTGAGAAAAGTAAAAGGCGAGCTCCTGACATCTAAACAAATGGTAAAATGTTTCTCTATGTATAGAGAAGAGTTCTAATTTAGATATTTTATTATAGATATTATAGTTTTTAATGTAATTAATTTCTTTTATCAATAAGATTACTTCATTTATTGTAGAGATTTTTTGATTTTCTGCTATCAAGTATTTGAATCCTTTCTTATAAGAATAACTTTATATTTCTTTCTCAATATATCGCAGGAGTTAGTATTTTTACCAGCTATAAGTAAGATATCATCTCTTATATAACATTTTCCAATAAATTTTATATTTATTTTATAATTATCTAATAGCTCATTCATCTCTTTTAAGGTGTTATTAATGACCCATTTATGCGTATTGAATCTAATAACTTTAACTTTTCTCCTATTAAGTTCTAATAAAGATTTTTTAAAATCAAGCTTAATAAAATCAGCTATTTTATCTTTATCTGAAGATATATCATAGTTTAAATTTTTGAATATATCTAAATCAAGTAAATTCATGCTTAAATGTTTTGTTGGGGCGAAAAAAATAGTTAGAGGGGTAATTCTCTTAGTACTAAGCACAATAATAATTAATATAGGTTGCATAGTTAAATAAGAACCTAAACCTTTAAATATATAAAGTAATATAAATAAAAAGATATTTAATCCCATATATAAATTTAATGGTTTTTTTAATGTATTGTTTGCTATCTTAAGTAAAAATAATCTAATATAAAACATATTTTTCCTTTCTATCTATATTTAATACAATGTTTGTTTCACGAGAAACCAATAAATAAAATAGAAGTAAAATTTTACTTCTATTTTATTTATTATTATTTTTAAAATTCCATCTTCCAACTAAAAAAGCCAGTATCTTTATCTAATCCATAACTTAGATAAGCTGTATATTTTGAGCCTTTTTTACTAACAAGATCTTTAAATTCAACCTTTCCTTCTTTCAGTAATTTTTTTACCATAGTAGGGGTTACTTTTTTACCTAATGTTTTAATATATTTATCATTTTTCCAGATTGCATATTTACATCCTGTTTTCCAGTTGCTACATCCAAAATTTTTATCATTTTCAATAATATCCCCCTGACAAAGTGGGCATTTCCCAATTACAGGTTTAGTGAATTTTTTATTATTTGAAGTAGGAAGAAGTAATGTAGAATTATCATTTTTTATTAAACTTACAGCATTAATAGTAAAATCTTTTATAGTGTTTAAAAAATCTTCTTTTTTACAAAGTCCCTTTTCTATATCCAAAAGGGTTTTCTCAAGTTTACCTGTATATTCTAAGTCAAGTAATTGTCGAACAGGAAAGTTCTCAATTAAGCTAACTCCTAAACTTGTGCAAGAAAGGCTCTTTCCCTTAGTTTCCACATATCCAGTATCTTTTAATTTTTTTATAGTGTCTGCTCTTGTAGCAGATGTCCCTATACTAAATCCACTCAAGACGGATTCCATTATTTCATTTGAATCATCATCATTTTTAAAACTTTTTCCACAAGTTTGCATAATTTTTAGTAGAGTCTTTTCTGTATGTGGTTTAGGTGGTTTTCTTACAACTGTACCTATACTAACATCTTCTATACCTAATATGTCATTTTCATTTACACCAGGTAAAAGAACATCTTTAGCATCTCTTTTTTCTATTTCTTTCCAACCAGTAACTATTTCTATCTTTCCTTTAGATATAAAACATCCTTTTAAATCGTCAACTAAAACTTTTATTATAAGAGTAGTCTCATCATATTCAGCCATGGGCATAAATTGCATAAAGAATCTATTTTTTATTTCTGTATATACTATGCTTTCATCAGGGGTTAGGTCTTTAGGAATTATATAAGTTGGAATAATTGCACTATGACTTTCAACCTTTGAATTATCAAATATCTTTTTGCTATCATTAAATTTAATTTTATCTTCAAAAGGCTCTCCCTTTTTTAGAACATTTAGTACTCTTTCAGCTTTTGATTTTAAACTTTCCTCTAATGCGATACTATCTGTACGTGGGTAAGTTATATATTTATTTTCATATAGAGATTGTGCGACTTTTAAAACTTTGTCTGAGGTCCAATTATTATATTTACTTGTAACATGGCCTTGTAACCCAGATAAATTAAATAGAGAAGGAGCTTTCTCCTTTTTTCTTTCAACTTCTTTATTTAATATCTTACCTTTTTGTCCTTTTATCAAAGCAACCAATTTTTCTGGAGTTTTTTCGTCATCAAACTTTTCATTATTATTTTCGTCATAATATACTCCTTCTAAAAATTCATTTTTATTAGTATTAAATGTTGCCAATAATTTGTAATAAGTGCTTGTAACAAAATTTTCTATTTCTTTATCTCTATCATAGATAATTTTTAAGGTCGGAAGTAGAACTCTTCCTATATTAATTGTTTTAGTATTCCCATTTCGATATTTTAGGGTTGATACTGATGTCAGATTTATACCTATTATCCAATCTGCTAATTGTCTGCTCATACCTGCATCTTGGAGAGGTTTCATATCTATATTATTTTTTAAGTTTTTCATACCTTTGCTAATTTCTTCTGGAGTCCATTCATTTAAAAGGATTCTCTTTATTGGTTTAGTAGCTTTTAAACAAGTCAAAATTTCATGTGAAATTAATTCTCCTTCTCTATCAAAATCGGTTGCAGATATTATCTCATTAACATCTTCACGATTTATCAATTTTTTTATTATATTTACTTGTTTTTTTACATCCTCTTTAGATTTATATTTAAATTTATCTGGGATGAAAGGGAAATTATCCATTTTCCAGATAGACATGGCTTCATTATAATCTTTAGCATCAAACAATTGAAATAAGTGACCATAAGCCCAAGTTATTATATAATCCTCTCCTTCAAAGTAACCATCTTGTCTATTTTTAATATTAAATTTATCAGCAATATTTTTAGCTACTGAAGGTTTTTCTGCTATAAATATTTTTTTCAATATTTTACCTCCTAATTATAAAAAAATTATATATTTTTAAGAATATATAATATACTATAAAAATAATATTTTTTTAATAGAAAAAATTGAATTATGATTAAAAAAATAAAAAATTTTAAATTATATATTATTATAAAAAATAATATATAATTTAAATAAAAAATAATACTATAAAAAAAATAATACTAAATTTAGTATTATTTTTTTATATAAATATTCATAATAGTCCCCTCTTGAGAAGAATAAGAATAGTTTATAAGGATATTTTTAGATATGTAATTATGGAATAGTTTACTGGAGAGAATAAAGTCTCCTGTACTTCCCATCGAATTTAAAACTAAGTTTATTTTTAATATCTCTGATATAGTTTTAAAATAAAATATACAAAAGAAACTAATTATAGTAATTAATACAAGTGGAGCTAATAATATTATGATTGTTTGAATCTTATTATATAAAATAACTTCATTTGATTGGTATATTACTATAGAACCTATGTGTTTATCATATTTAATTTTTATTTTAGCTTTACCATTACTAAAAAAATTAAAAAATAATATATGTATGAGTTCATGTATAATTACTGTACCAATAACAATTGTAATAAAATAAAACAACGACTTTGAATTGATATTATTTATAAGATATTCAAAATCATTAAATAATATATATCCAGTAACAATTAAAATATTGAATATTATCCCTAAAAATATATCTAATTTACCTATATTTTCTTTGCTTATTTTTGATATTTTATTCATTGAAATTACCTTTCTTTTTTTTATAATATGCAAAAGGTAATTTCTTAATAACTATCATTTATTTTTTTTAAATTCAAGGAAATTTTGAAAAAAAGAATCAAAAATAACAACTGTAAGTAAAGCTTCTGTAGAAGAATCACTAATTGCTGAGCTAAGATTTAGTACATTTCCTGAAACATTTATTTTAAATATGGAAGAATCTACTAAAAAGTTATTTAACCTTGAATATATATAAAGGACAAATAAAATAAGATAAAATATGAATCTAATTTTACTAAACTTACTAATTCCAGAATTAGTGTTATATACAAACCAATAAGAAATTAAATACATTAATATTAGAACAACTAAAACAGATAAATAATATAACGATTTCATTAAACTTTCATATTCTAAAGAATCCTCTGGTATAGTATTAAAGTTTGGAGTCAAGAATATAAACAGAAAAACACATGTTAATAATATTAGGAAACAAACTATTAATAAACTAAAGAATATAATGTAAGAGTTTAGTTTCTCATTTGGTTCACATATAAGGTCCTTTTTAAATTCTTTCAAAGAAGAATAGAAAGAAATAAAAAGTAACATTAAGTATAAAAACGTATAATTTACACTTAAATAACCAATAAAGGGATTGTAAATAAATTCTGTCACAATAATAGCGAAAAGAACTAATGGGAAAATCTGTTTTAATATGATTAAATATTTTTTATGTAATGACGATATGTTTCTTGATCTTTGTATATATAACAGATATAAATATACTATCAAAAAAGCTATAAACTGAACTATAAGAAAGCTAAAAACAGATAAGAGTTTTTGTATTGTAAAATTAGGATCATCTTGAATAGTTTTATATAATGAGATTGCTATCCTCTTAAAAAATTTATTTTGTAGTAAAAACTCTATAAAATAATATAAATGTGTAAGTAGTACATAAAGTATTTCTAAAAATGTAATAATTGAACAACCCAAGAAAGCATAACCTAATTTATTTTCAATTAGATTAGTTCTCTTAAATTCACTCAAACATTTTAAAATAAATAATGAAAATAAAATGTTTAACATGTCTAATATGTTCCTTTCTATAAAATAAGATATATTAAAACACTAATTGTTCTTCTAAAATATGGATATTTATAGAACTTATTAACCATTTCAATATAATCTATTTAATTGTACTATATTTATTTTCTTTTGTATGGAATTATTAAAAATAAATTCTATATAATAAATAAAAAATATAAGGAGTTGGTTATATTGCTACATTTAGAATCTAAGGAAAAAACATGTGCTTTTACAGGGCATAGGCCCAATAAGTTATATGGAGATAATTTATTGAATAGAAGATACCAAAGGTTGGCAAAATTATTAAGAATACAAGTAATAAATCTTATAGAATTAAACAATGTAGATACTTTTTTCTCAGGTGGAGCATTGGGGTTTGATACTATTAGTTTTTTTACAATAGAGTCTTTAAAAGATAAATACCCTTATATAAAGAATAATTTAGCTATACCTTTTGAAAAACAATCTTTTAAATGAAATTCTTGTGATAAGGATAGATATGCAAGAATGTTAAATAAAGCAGATGAAGTTATATATGTTGATAGGCTTGATTTATATAATAAAAAAGATACCTATAATTATAAATATCAAAAAAGAAATGAATTTATGGTTGATGTCTCTTCTTTTACAATAGCATGTTTTGATGGTAGTAAGAGTGGGACATTAAACTATTTAAATTACGCAAAAGAAAGAAATAATAAAATTTATTTAATTAATCCTAAAGCTATACAATAAAAATATTTTATATAAACAATAAATATACTATAATAATATTAGAAATATTTATAAAAAATATAAAAAGAAGGTGTTGGCTTATTGTTAGGGGAAAAAATAATAAAAAAATTAAGATTATATCACTAATCTTAATTTTTTTATTTAGTAGCGTTCTTGTGGGATGTGATAAGTATATAAATTTTAAGTTGTTTATTCTTGATAATAAACAAGATGAGGAAAAAAAGGATATGTTTATACAAGGTATTAATATACAAAATAGTAATACAACAGAACAAGACTTAATTAAAATAAGCAATGTTATAAATAATGTTTTTAATAAGTTAGCAGACAAAGATTTTTATTATTCACATTTTTACGATTCATATAAGTATTATGAACCTGTTAATAGCTATTTTGAAGAGAAGTATTTTAATAAAATCATATCTGAAAACAAGAGCCCAATAAAAGAAGTGATTGATGCAATTTATTCTAATGAAAATGAATACTTTAAAGAAGCAAAAATCGTAGCTATAGGAGAGGATGTAAAAAATAAATTTGCTGAAATAGAAATAGTATCTTTAGGAGATTCAGAATTGTTTAATGTAGAAAATATGCGAATTGATTTTAATGATAATTTTCAAATTATAAATTCTAAAAAAATATCTAATAAAAAACAGATACAATATACTACAAAAGCATTAGATAAAGAAAGCTTGTTATCAAATACGAATGATATATTCCTTAAAGAATTTAATAAGTTTATAGAACCATTGAGAAATAGAAAGTTATTTGAAGAATTTAATTTGAAATTAAATTCAGATGTAAATATAAAAGTAGATGCTATGCTAAGTAATCTTCAGTATGAAGATATTGATAAAGATACACTGTTAAATTTTTTTACATTAAGTAGAGGAAGCTTCAATAATTATAAAATAGTAAAATACTATTTTGATGATAAGGAGGCTATGGCTAATTCAAGATATATAATAAAAATAGTTAATAAAAATAAAACAAATTCATTTGAAATTCTTTTCAGTAGGATTTCAAATAAAATAATAAAAATAACAGAGCTTTAAAACTTTATAATGGGCTATACAGATTATAATTATTTTATTAAGGAAAATTTCTATAATATATTAAAATTTATTATAGAAAGGAATTTAATAATGGAAAAAGAAAAAATAGATAAACAAGAAGTAATAAACAAAAAACTAAAAAAAGTTATTGAAGAGATAATTATTCAAGAAGAAGATTACTTTTCAGATAAATTTAATGGAAGGGATTTTAAGGAAATAAGGAAACATAAAAATCAAGTTTCTCAAATTGTTTTGGGAAATGAATTATTAGTAGAATATTTAAAGGCTTTTATTGTAGATGGGATAGATATGTATTACTACTTAAAAAAGAAATAATGTGGTTATAGGAGGAATAGAAAAGAGAATGAATAAAAGAAAAATTTTTAAGATAATAACATCTGCTTGTTTAATAAGTGTTCTTGTTTCTGGGTGTACTAATACAAAAAAGCTTTCAAGTTCCGAAAAAACAAAAGTAATGAATAAGATTTATAATTATTCTTCAACAGAAAAGGAAGGGCTTGAAGGGCTTGATGATTTGATTAAAAACAATATAGATCAATTTAACATAAAAGAAAGAGATGAGATGATTAATATCTATATAAGCAACATGTTTAATTTTATGGATAATTTAAATAATAAATTATATTGTTTAGGGTTTGAATTAGAAGATGTTGTAGAGAAATACAAAATTAATGTAAATGATGAAGCTTCCTTTAATTCCATTCCAAAAGAGTATGCTACAGTTAAAGGATTTTTACAAGAAGTTAAATCTAAAGGTTTCTCCCTTGAGGCTGAAAACGAGAATTCAAACTATACTATTACTGTTAATTTAGAAAAAGTAAATGAGAAATATGGTAAGTACATATCAGAGTCTCTAAAAAGATACTTAGAATTTAATAGTTATGAGATAAACTCTAAGATTCAAGTTATAGATGATAATAAAAAAACAGTTAATATGGATGAAGTTGTAAAAAGAATCAAGAAGATAGAAGCTGGAATGAATATAGATAAGAAACAAAGTTATGAATTTGCAGATAAGTGGACCAGCTCTCTTGAATATTATTACAATATATTATTTGGAGTAAGTCACAACTATTTTATAGAAACAGAGTATGTTAACAGTAATATACTTAAGCAATATAAAGATATAATTGAATCAAATAAAAATACTGATATGTCTAAAAAGCTTAGTAAAGTTGTAAATGTATTAGAGAAGAATAATAGAAAATTTGATAGCAATACAAAAACTCAAATTGAAAATATAATAAATGAAATATATACAAAAGATATAAAAGAAGCTATAGATAAAAAATATCCAGAGCAAATAAATAATAATTAATAAATAGAAAAGATAATATTTTAATATTATCTTTTTTTTATAAGATTTATATAAAAAGTACTAAAAAATATAGAATTTTATATTTTTCATTTAAATACTATTAAATAATATATTATTTAATAGTATTTAAAAATAAAATAATATTTTTAATATTTTTTAGAAATATATTATTAAATAATATTAAAAATTATATAATACAAAAAATATAAGTATTAAATTATTTAAAGTATCAAAAAAGGTGTTTAATTAGAGGAGGTTTTTTTTATGAGTAAAAAAGGAAAATTAGAAATAGAAATGCTTAATTACAATGAATTTGTTGTGGTAGATATAGAAACTACTGCATTTTCTATACAAAAAGGTGGTAGAATCCTTGAAATAGGAGCTGTTAAAATAAAAGATGGGGAAATTGTAGACAACTTTTCTACTTTAGTAAATCCTGAGTTAAAGATACCGAAGAAAATAACAGAACTAACAAAAATAACTAATGAGATGGTTAAGGATGCTCCTTATATTGGGAATGTATTACAGAGATTTAATGAGTTTATTAGTGATAGTGTAATTGTTGCACATAATGCATCTTTTGATTGGGATAGGTTTTTAAAACCTGCTTTAGCGACTATTGGAATTAAGTCAAACCATAAAGTTATGGATACAGTAAGTTTATCTAAGTTTACTTTTCCAGATAAAAAAAAGCATACTTTGATAGATTTATGCTCTTATTTAGAGGTAACATTAGAAAAAAACCATAGAGCTATAGATGATGCTATTGCAACTGCGAAGTGTTTTTTGAAATTAAAAGCTTTAAATGCAGATAAGTTAAATGATAATCTTCAAGTAAAATTTTTTGATGAAATTAATTATGATGAAAGTATAGAAAATTGTAAAAGTATAGTTATTAAAAGAGTTAAGTATTGGGAGAAAAACAAAATGAAACGCTTATATGTTAATTTCTCAAGTGGTGTTAATAGAGGAGAAGCTTATTTTAATATATTAACTAAAACTTGGCATATTAAAAAATTTGATTTACAAATAGATGTTAATCTTATAAATAAAGAAGTATTAAAATTCTTAGATTTAGAAAATATAGATGATTTATGTAAATATCGAAACAACTTAAAATAAAAAGACTGCTTTTTAAGCAGTCTTTTTATTTTAGTATAGGCATAAAAAAGATTTTGTCTGTATTTATTGTAGCTATTAAAGTGTTACTTCTCAATTCAAATATTTTTAATTCCTTTAAATCTTCATTGGAATAAAGATATCCTTTAGCACTAACTGTATTATATGTATTTGGTGTCTTATCTGAGTCTTTATTTGTATCATTTAAAGTTGTTTTAGTTTTAGTGGTTGAGTTACCTACTTTAACGGCATAATGAGATTCTATTAAAGCAGAATCTTTTTCTACTTTATCCATAAAATAAACTTCTAAATCTCCACTATATTGTGTTACTGGTAATACCTTATTGTTATTAAGTTTATAGACACTGTTTATATATAATGTATTTGGATTTACTTCCAATATAATTGATCTATTATTATCATATCCGAAATTGTTAAAAATAGTAAGACCATTTTTAGTAAGGGATATAAATTTAGTCTTCTCTCCAAGGTTTATAGTTTTATTAACTTTATTTGTTTTTAAATTTAAAGAAGTTATTAAATTATCTTTAGAGTATATCAGATTATCTTTAGAAACTAAATAATTATCAAATTCTCTTTCATTAATATAATTTTCTTTATTTTCTTTTAAAGAGATAGTTTTATAAGTCCCATTAGAATTAAAAACTATATAATTATCAGAAAAGTTAAAGTTTAAAATTTCAATATTATTTTTTAGCTTATAAACATTATTTTTAATAATTTTACCTTTTTTCTCTTCAATGCTATAGAAGTTACTGTTGTTATAAACCATTAATTTTTTCAAATTTGTATCTCTTGAATACATTGTATTACCTAAACTGCTTAATTGTAGACTATCAACTACTTTCTGGTTTGAAGTTTTAATCAAATCAATTTTCCCATTACAAGTACCTGTTAGAATATATTCAGCTTTTTTTATCCCCACATCTCCATATTGGACATCTGTCATATTCTCATTAAAATTATTTTTCTTGATAAATAAAAAAACTGTAATACATATTATAAATAAGAATAGGAGACTAATTGCCAATAATATTTTTTGCTTATTTTTTTCAAATAAATATTTGAAATTATCCATTAAACACCTCCAAAAGTTTTAAATAGGAATTATTGCTTAAAGACCTTATATAATTTAATACATTATAGAACTTAGTTCAAAATTATATAATAAAAAAATGAATAAATATCTATATGTTTTAGGAATATATATTTTTTTAGAATCTATAATGAAAAATAATATTAAAAAATGGTTTTTAAAAAAAATATAAGAAAGAGGGTATTAATATGAACGAAAAAAAATATAATTTTAATTTCTATGGATTTGAAAAAGTAGGAGAAGCTTTAGTAGCATACATAGAAGGGTGGACTTGTAAATATAAAGATAAAGAGAACTTTGTAGAATTTCGAAAAGTATCAACAAAGAATGGAGAAAAACTTGTTGCAAATATGGAATTAAGTGCAAAACTACCTCAATCAGTTGCTAAATTTTATTTAGGTGAAGATTTTGATAAAGAACAACACTATATTAAAGTTACAGCTTGGGGTCAAGTTGCAGAAAGATTACAAAAATTTAACATAAATGAAAATATGTTATTAGGAGTTATGGGAAAAGTAAAAGTAGAAGAATATCAGAAAAAGGATGGTACATTATTCAAAAAATTAGTCATCACAATATCAAATTTTAATTGTGTGGCTAAAAATAAAAATACAGAAGGAAATAATGCTTCAGAGAACTTTAATAATATGAAAAATGATGTGATAGAAGCAGATTTCGAAGCAATAGACGATGATGATATACCATTCTAAGATTAGCTAAACAAAAACAAACAATTTAAATTGTTTGTTTTTGTTTTTTATAGTCAATATATATTGCTAAAAAATAAAACAAAATATATACTAAATAGTATAAATGTGTAAAAATATTCGATATAAAAATCTGAAAGGGAAAATAGTTTATGAAAAGGAAAGATTTTATAAAAGAGACTATTGAATTAGTTAGAGAAGTTGTTGGTATAGATGAAATTGAATCAAGAATGGACCTAAAAAATGGAAAAGGTTTATGTCCTTTCCATCATGATAAGAGAATAGGATCTTTTTCTGTTTCTAAAAATAAGAAAATATTTAAATGTTTCAGTTGTGGTGTTGGAGGAGATATTATCAAATTTGTTTCCTTATTTGAAAATATAACTTATGTTGAGAGTGCATTTAAAATAGCACTTGAAAAGAGGTTAATCTCAGAAGAAAAATATAAGCAAATATTATCAAAAAAACTTTCAGAATCAGAGAATTTAAAAATTGAAAAAACTTACATAAAACAAAATCTTATTGAACATCAAAGCAAAAAAGCTGATAATGAAATATTAAATAAAATCTATTCTTTGTTTATAAAAGGTTTTGATTATTTAGGTAAAAATAGATTAAATGAAGAAGATGTAAAACATCTTAAAAATAAAAGAGGGCTGACAGATAAAGAAATCGAAGATACAGGTTATTTTTCTTTCCCGAATAGATATATATTAAAACCTTTCTTAGCTGACTTAGAAAAGAATAACATTAAATTAAGTACATTAAATAATATACCAGGTTTTTTTTATAACGAGAAAAATAATCGATATGACTTTACTACTATAAAAGGAGGAGGTATTGCAATTCCAATTAGGAATGAATTTAAACAAATTGTTGGAATACAGATAAGAAAAAATATGGTAAATAACCATGAGAGTAGATATATTTGGTTTTCCTCTGCTTTTGCTCAAGAGAAAGAAGGATATAAATTTGGAACATCTGCTGGTGTGTCTATAGATGTTATTTATCCAAAAGAATTAAAGGTAAAAACTATTTTTATTACTGAGGGCCATTTTAAGGCTAAGAAAATAGCAAAAGAGTATAATAGTATAGCAATATCAATTCAGGGCGTTTGTGCTTGGGGTAATATTGTAGAAGTAATTAAGAATATTCAAAAAATATATAGTGAGGTAAATTTACCTTATATTTATATCGCTTTTGATGCAGACATGGGATATAATCTTGCTGTTTACAAACAAGCCCTGAAGTTAGGAGAAGCTTTGCGAGAAATAGAAAATAAAAAAATATTTTACGTTCTTTGGGATAGTGATTTTGGCAAAGGAATTGATGATTTAATTGATAATGGAAAAAAAGATATGGTTGATAAAATCTCATTTGGTGAAATGAATACTTATTATAATAAGTATATAGAAATGTTAATATCATTATTTGGATCAGATGAAAAAAAATATCCAAAGGAAACAAAAAAAGAATTGTATGAACAAATAATATTGAGACAACTTAAAAAATATAAAAATATATAAAAAAAATAGGGAGAGAAAATTATAATTTTCTCTCCCTATTTCTATAATATACCATGATTAAAAGGATTTAGATTATTAAAATCTTAAAAAAGGGGTGCTATTTATGGAAAAGGTATCAGTTGTACATAGTTATAAGGATTTAGATTATATAGAGATAGGAGCAAAAATTACATTTAAAAAAGATCCAAAAAATAAAATGGATGAAGATGCAATAATTGCATTTTTTAAAGAAGATAAAATAGGTTTTATATCTGCACAACCAAAAACTATGGGTGAAGGCACTGTTTCAAATCATGATATAGTAAATAAGGTAAAAGACGAATTTTATGGCATAGTAGTTGATCATCAAGAGATAAAAACAAATAAGATAAAAAGAATTTTAATAGTTGAAATACAGTGTGATTCTGAAAAACACAATAAACAAGATGAAATTATAAAAGGGTTAATACTAAAAGTAAAAGGAAGCATAAAAGAATGTAAGAAAAAGATGGAGGTTATTAATCAATTTAGAAGTGGAGAAAAAATATTTTTAAAAGTTGGATTGGAAGATGAAAAGATAATATTACTAAAAAATAATGAAAAAGCTGGTATTGTAGAGGAAAAAAGCTTTCCTAAATGTTCTTCTGTTAATGATATTAAAGCATTAAAAGCTATTTTAGAATCAAATATTGACATAGGATTAGCTGAAATATATAAAACTGAAAAAACAGATTTTTATGTAGCTATTGATTTTAATTTAGAAGAATATAAAAGTATAATTAATAATGCTTTAAAAGAAGAAAATGGGAAGATAAAAGAAAAATTAATTAAAAAAGGATTTAATAAAACTATATTAGATGAGATAGAAGATTATTTATTAAATAATAATTTTAAGACTGATTTAATTCAAAAAATATTTAATACTTACAAAAAATATGGTAAGAATGTTTCTCATAGAATTCCTAAAGAAAATCCAAATTATAAAGACAATTCTAATAATCTAAAAATAGGTTGTTCTGCAATTAGAAACAAGTGTCATATACTCTGTTCTGGAGAAAAAGGTACAGGTAAAAATGTTTTTGTAGAAACTATGGCTTGGATATTCCAAAGACCTTTATACTCTATTTCTACGAGTAAAGAGACCGATAAGTTTGACTTATTAGGGTCAAAGAGCGTAGATACAACAGTAGACGAGAATGGAATCTCAAAGAGCACTATAGTCTTTGAACCTGAAGTACTTCTTGAAGCTATGGAACAAGGTGGAATTATAAATGTAGATGAAATAAATTTTGCTGATCCAGGAGTGACAGCTCTACTACATTCTATTACCGACCATAGACAAGCGATTGAAGTACCAGGCTATAAACAAATTAAAGCTGAAGAAAATTTTATTGTAATAGGCACTATGAATATCGGATATGAAGGGACTTCTGATTTAAATGAAGCCTTATCTGACAGATTTGTAGATATATTATTTGAACCTAATAATAGCATATACTCTATTTTAAAAGATTCTTGTCCTTGTGTTAAAAAATCAGATTTATTAATCGCTGATGAAGTTTACACAAAGTTGACATCTCTGATAAAGGGTACAAATGCTGATTTAGACGAAAGTTGTATGAGTATTAGAGGTTTTATACATGCAGTGAAGATGAGTGAAGATTTAGAAAGCATAAAAGAAGCTTTAATTGTTGGAGTTGCAAACAAAGTAAGAGATACCGAATATAGAGAAAATGTTAAAGAAGTAATAGAACAGATATGTGCTTAAAACAAAAACCACTTAAGTGGTTTTTGTTTTATAAAGATAAAAGGGGAGGAATGTTATATGAATAGTTTAGAGGTAATGGGAAGAAAGGATATTATTAAATTTTGTGATTCATATGGGATTAATAAAAAATTAAAATTTTTAGCTACTTTGATAGATGAAAAAATGGAACAATTTAGTTTGTTTTTAAAATTAGGTGGAAGTACTTATACGGATTTTGAAGATGTTTTTATAGGTATCCCAGAATATATGGAAGGGGAAACAAAGGAAGTTTTGTTTTCTATTTGTAAAGCTTTAATTGGGCATGAAGTTTCCCATAAAAACTATACACCAAAAGAAGAGTATGGAGGTTTTATAGAAGAATTTAGTTTGTATTTTAAAAATAAATATAAACTGAGTAAAAATAAAACTGAAGAAGTTGGAGCATTTATAATAAACTCAATTGAAGATGGAAGAATAGAAAGATTATTATCTTTAAATTACCCAGGCATAATTAAAAATTTAATTTTAATGAGAGGTTTCTGGTGGAGAGAACAACCAATAAAAGATAATAACAATGAATTATTTGACACTTTATTTTGTATTACAACAATTTCAACAATGGGTATTTTACCAGAAGATTATATTAAACATTATACAAATGAAAATATAATAAATAATATAAAGCTCTATTGCCCTAAAGCTGTAAATTGCAATAACTTTAGTGATTGTTTAAAATATGCATGGGAATTAGTCTATTCTATAGAAGATTGGTTGGTATCAGAAATAGAAAAGCTTCCTGAACATGATAATTTAATCAACCTAAATAGTGGTTTTTCAAAAATAGGTAAAAATATAGATGGAAGTATGAAGAAATATGAGGAATGTGAAAAAGAAAGTACAGAGAATAATATACATGGAGCATTTAAATCGGATGATAAAAAACAAGAACTTGGTGAAAGTACTAATAAGTTGGAAAGTAGCACTAATGATGAGAATAGAGCTAATGATTTTGACTTAAAAGAACTTGTAGATAAAATAATATCAGAGTCTAAAGATTTTTTATATAAAGAATCTAATTCAGCAATAATCCAGGCAGAAAAAGAAGATATATTAAAAAAAGAAAAAGATAAAAAGGATGAACTGGATGCAAAAGACTCATTGAGCCAAGAAAAAATGAAAGATATAGAAAAATATTATAATAAGTTATTTAAAGATAATAATTTCCAATTTATGGATAATCTTAATATGATAAATTACAATTATGAGAAAGTAAGTGCTAAAGGAGATATTTTAACTGAGTCAAAGAAATTAAAAAAAGAGTTAAGTAAAATAATTATAGATCAAGTAAAGATAAATCCTAAAAATAAAAAAAGAGGATTATTAGATACTAATGCTATTTGGAAAATGCAAAATAAACAATATGACATATTTAAAAAAAGATATTATGATAATAAAAAAAATCATGTATTTTATGTTTTGGTTGATGGAAGTGGTTCTATGACAGGTGAAAAATTTAAAGAAGCGTATAAAGCTACAGCTATATTGGAAGAAGCTTTAAGTGAGTTAGTAGCACTAAAAATAGCACAATTTAATGTGACTAATAACATAAATCATCATATAATTAAAAATTTTAATGAGAAAAAAGGGAATAAGAGTTTAGCTTTCTTAAAAAATAATAAAGCAGAAGGATGTAATTTGGATGGATATTCAATAAGAGTAGCATTAGAAGAATTAAAAGAACGAAATGAGGACAAAAAGATTTTAATTATTTTATCTGATGGTCTACCATATGTTAATCGCTTATATGGAGGTAAATTAGCCTTAGATGATGTTAAATGTGCTATAAGAGATGGAAGAAGAGATGGTATATTAATTTTTAATATAATGTTTGGTAATAAGAATGAAAGAGAATCTTTAGCTAACAAATTCTTGTATATGTATGAGAAAAGTATAGTTTCATGTGAACCTTATCAGATTCCAACTGAACTATTACGAATAGCTAAAAGAGAATTATTAAAATAATATTAATTAATAAAAAATTATTAGAGCTAATCTAATAATTTTTTTTATGGATTTTATAAAAAAGTACTATAATATAAAAATTTAAAAAGTATATTAATAGATAATTTTTTTATAAAAAAATTATTAAATAAATTTAAAAAGGGAGGAACTTTTATGTATGTTAGTCTTAGCAAAAAACAATGTGAAAAAATTAAAATTAAATTAAAAGAGGAAAAACAGAAAAAAGATAATAGTACTTCAAATTATTTAAATTTGATTGAGAATGATGGAAAGATAGAGGTATCTTTACTAAATAGTAAAGAGGTTTTATTTGTTTTAAAAAAAGAAAAGTTTTTTAAGGGTAATTTCATAAAAAATAATATATTTGATTATAGGAACAATTTTATAGGAGAGTTTGTTGATGAAAAATTAAAGGTTATAACTTGTATTAGGTTACATGGACACACAGAGTATTCTCTTCTTGATTCAATAGTAAGAATAGAAGATTTAGTACAAGAAGCAGAATATTCATGTTCAATTACAGACCATGGAGTAATGTATGGCTCAATTAATTTTTACAAACAGATGGTATCTCAAAATAAAAAACCTATAATTGGATTTGAGGCCTATTCTGAGAGTATAGATGGGAGTATGAATAAAAATCATTTAGTTCTTTTAGCTAAAGATGAGGTTGGCTATAAAAATATATCTAAATTATGCTCTATGGCCTATAATAACTTTTATAAAAGACCACAAGTTAAATATAGTTGGTTAGAAGAATACAATAAAGGTGTTATAGTTTTATCGGGATGTATAGCTGGAGAAATACCAAGAGCAATAGCTGATGGAAACAATAAATTAGCAGAAGAAGTCGCACTGAAATTAAAAGAAATCTTTAAAAATGATTTTTATATTGAGATTCAAAGACATGATATTAAAAATGAAGGGAAAATAAATAAACATTTAATATCATTGGCTAAGAAGCTTGATATAAAAGTAGTAGCTACTGATGATGCTCATTACTTAAAAAAGGAAGAATTTTTGATTCATGAGACCCATTTATGTAACCAAACAAAAACAACTATGGATGATCCCAAAAGATATAAATTCTCAGGGACAGGATATCATGTACATAGTTGTTTTGAAATGGAAGAAAAATATAAAGATATTCCTGAAGTTTTATTTAATACATTAGAAATTATGGATAAATGTAATTTGAATTTTGATTTTGGGAACAACATATTACCTGTCTTCCCAAGAGAAGAAGAACAAAATTTAACTGATGAAGAATATTTTAAAAAGCTTTGTTATAAAGGCTTTAAAGAAAGGTTCTATGGTAGTCCTAAATATGAATCATTTGAGTATAAAGAAAGATTAGAATATGAAATAAAGACAATATGTGAAATGGGTTATCCAGATTATTTTCTAATTGTCTGGGATTTTATTAATTTTGCTAAAAAAAATAATATACCTATAGGACCAGGTAGAGGAAGTTGTGTTGGATCTCTTGTTGCATATGTATTGAAAATAACAGAAATGGACCCTATTCGTTATGAATTGCTATTTGAAAGATTCTTAAACCCAGATAGAATTAGTATGCCTGATATAGATGTGGATATTGGAGATGAAAGAAGAGATGAAGTAATTAATTATGTAAGAAAGAAATATGGTAAAGATAGAGTTTCAAAGATTATTACTTTTGGAAGGATGGGAGCAAAAGGGGCTATAAATGATACGGCAAGAATTTGGGGTAAAAGTACAAGCTTTCGAAGTGAAATTAGTAAATTAATTCCTTTAAAACCTAATATTACAATAGATGAAGCTTTAGAAGAATCAACTGGGCTCAAACAACTTTATGATGGGAATTTAGAAGTTAGAGAAATTATAGACAAGGCAAAAAAAATAGAGGGACTTCCTAAAAGTAAGGGAATTCATGCATGTGGAATAATAATAGCGAGAGAATCAGTCACTAATTTCTGCCCACAAATTATTGTAAACAATAAGGATACTGGAGAAAAAGAATGGGTTACTCAGTATACAATGGGAGAGTGTGAATCTATAGGGTTGCTCAAAATGGATTTTTTGGGTCTAAAGACAATGACAATTCTATCTGAATGTATTGATGATATTAATAAGAATTATAATAAAAACCTAAAAATAAATAATATACCTGTAAATGACATTGAAGTATATGAACATATTTTTAAAGGAGATACAAGGGGTGTTTTCCAGCTTGAAGGTCCAGGTATGACAGGGTTTATGAAAAATCTGTTTCAAGATGTTCCAGCTTTTTTAAATACTATTTCAAATAGTTCCTTATCAAAAGAACAGATTGAAAAAAAGAAAGAAGAATTTGGAGATGTTTTATTTGAAAGACTAATCGCTGGAATAAGTCTTTATAGACCTGGCCCCATGGAAGGTGTGAAACGTTAGAAACCCCAATAAGGTTTCTCAATATAATCGCCTATTGGTAGATTATTATTGAACTTATATATCGAAGAATCAAATGATAGGGTAACGCCTTGAAGGGTTCTCGCTAATCTCCGACTTGCGTTCTTAAATGCAATTTTAAGAAGGTTTGAAGCTCGGTGAAGTAAAGACTAAGTATACCCTAACTATTCCACTTTAGAATAGAGGCAAAAGGCTCAGAGGTGAGCAATGTATACAATGGTATGGGTGTCAATGCCTATATATGGTGAGAATGTTGCTTAAACATAGCAACTGACGAACTTCCGAATGTACGGACTTTGAAATGGGACTTTACAGAAATGTAGAGGGGAGCTATTAATGCTTCGATTACCGAGGTTGAGTACGAATCTTCCAATAGAAAGACCTTGCAATGTTACAGGCATTGGAGAGTAATCAAGTCTATAGGAAGCACCTAAGTATAGGATAATGATAGATATATAGGAACGTTGAAAGCTATGAATTGTGGAGGGATTGCACCCAACGATACAAGTTTATTGGAAAACTCCTTACTGAAAGGTTTTGAGTATAACAATAATTAATCATAGTGAGAGTGTTGCCACAGTACCTAAGAAGCGATGATAACAAGTCGTGGAGGGATAGGCAATAGCCTGTGGGAAATCCTAAAAATATTCAATAAAATAAACATAGCTTCGAGTATGACAAAGAGAACCTAAATCCAATCTGAAAAGGAGGATGGTGTCTATGTTGACTTCAAGGAAAAAGAACAAAAACAAGAGTTTAAAAAATAGGAAAATCAGAACGACTGAATATTACAATATGCAAGAAGTAACTGATGACCTATACCAAGATAGTCTAAAAGGCAAAAACTTTAATAATCTGATTGATATTATATCGTCAGAGGAAAATATTAAAATGGCTTATAGAAATATCAAAATAAACACAGGCAGTAATACAGCAGGTGTTGACGGACTAACAATTAAAGATATAGCTACACTAAATGATACAGAATTAGTCAAAGGCATTAAAGATAGGTTGAATAACTACAACCCAAAAGCAATTAGGAGAGTTATGATACCAAAACCAAATGGTAAAGAAAGACCATTAGGAATACCTTGTATATGGGATAGATTAGTACAACAATGTATCCTACAAGTATTAGAACCTATATGTGAAGCTAAATTCCATAAAAATAGTAATGGATTTAGACCTAACAAATCAGTTGAAAATGCAATAGCCCAAACTATGAAGATGATACAACAACAGAAATTATTCTATGTTGTAGATATAGACATTAAAGGATTTTTCGATAATGTAAGTCATAGTAAGTTGAAAAAACAACTTTGGACTATGGGAATAAGAGATAAGAACCTTTTAATAATCATTACCAAAATGCTTAAAGCAAAAGTTCAACTTCCAAATGGAACAAGAATAAGTAATGAAAAAGGAACTCCACAAGGAGGAATACTATCTCCCCTACTATCAAACATAGTTCTTAATGAATTAGATTGGTGGATAGCAAGTCAATGGGAAAATGTTCCTACTAAAAAGGAATATAAATGTGCAGTACATTCAAGTGGTGTAGTAAACAAAGCCCATAAATTTTCAGCTATTAGGAAAACTAAACTTAAAGAAGTCTTCTTCGTAAGATATGCAGATGATTTTAAAATATTTTGCAAAAACTACAATGATGCAATCAAAATGTATCACGCAACAGAAGATTTTCTAAATACAAGATTAAAGTTGGAAATCAGTCCAGAAAAATCTAAGGTTACAAACCTTAAACAAGAAAAATCAGAATTTCTTGGATTTGAAATTACAACAAACCTAAAAGGTGATAAACGCATAGTAGTATCTCATATGTGTGATAAGGCAATTAAGAGAGTAACTAACGAACTTAAAGAACTTATCTATCAAATTAAACATAGTAGTAAAAAACAAAGATATGTACTAATTAGTAAATACAATTCAAAAATTATCGGAGTTCATAACTACTATAAAATAGCAACCTGTATAAACTTAGATTGCTGTAAGATACAAAATGCTGTAAACCTAAAATTCTTTAACGCTATTAAAAAGGAATATTCCAGAGATGGAAACTCACCAAATGGATATATTGGTAAGAATTATGGTAAATCTCGACAAATGAGATATATCGCAAACAAACCAGTTGTACCAATAGGTTATATTAAAACTAAAAATGCAATGCATGTTAAAAATATAATCAATAAGTACACTCCAGAAGGTAGAGAAGAAATCCACAAAGCATTATCAAGTGCAATAGATATGAATATTCTACACAGACTAATGAACCAAAGTATAGTAAATCAAACCATAGAATATATGGATAACAGAATTTCTGTTTATACTATGCAAAAAGGAAAATGTTCTGTGACAGGAAATAAACTCGAATATGATGATATACATTGTCATCATAAGAAACCAAGGAAACTTGGAGGAACAGACGAGTTTAGAAACCTAACAATAGTATCAGTAAAAGTGCATAGATTAATACATGCTACTAAGAAAACCACTATTAATAAACTCTTAACCGAGTTAGATTTAAAACCAGAACAACTGTTGAAAATTAATAAGCTAAGAAAGTTAGCCGAGAATGAAGAAATCAAAACAATTACTTTATTCTAAAAGATATAACAAAGCCAAATAATATGAAATATAGAAGTTAAAGAAATAAGATTATAGGTCAAAAACCTTGAAGTGTGTAAATTTATTGAATAATAAATAAAAGGATAAGTCCAAGGTGGAACGCCGTATGAAGTGAAAGTTTCATGTACGGTGTGAGGTGGGGGAAAGAATGGAGATATTAGAAATAATATCAAAATTTTACCTATCACCATAAATTCCTAATTATATAAATAATATGATAAATCCAGAACAAATTCATTACGATACTCCTAAATTAGAGCCAATTTTAAAAAATACTTATGGGATAATTATATATCAAGAGCAAGTTATAAATACTGTCATTGAACTTGCTGGATTTTCGAAAGGTCAAGGAGACTGGATTCGTAAAGCAATGGGAAAGAAAAGAGATGAAATTTTACAAGAGTATGAGCCATACTTTATATATGGTTCAGGAGATGCAGAGGATAAAATAACTAAAAAGCCTTTAAATATAGTTGGATGTATAAATAATAACATTAGTGAAGAAGTAGCTAAATCAACTTGGAACAAAATGGAGGATTTTTCTAAGTATGCTTTTAATAAAAGTCATGCTGGGGGATATTCTTTACTTTCATATCAAACTGCTTGGGCTTCTCATTATTATCCAGTTATTTTTATGAAATCTAATTTAAATGTATATATAACAAATACGAATAAATGTAAGGCGTTTTTAGCATATTGTTCAAGAAAAAATATAACTGTATTACCTCCTTCAATTAATAAGTCTAATAAGAAATTTTCAGTTGAAAATAATTGTATAAGATTTGGATTTCAAGGAATAAAAAACTTAGGTTATTCCTCAGAGCTTATTATTAAAGAAAGAGAAAGTGAGAGAGGTTTGTTTAAAACTTTCCAAGATTTCATTGAGAGAATGGTTAAATATCAAAAAACAGATAAAAGAGTCATAGAAAATCTAATATTTGCTGGAGCTTTAGATTGCTTTAATGATTCTACAAGAAAAGAAAAATTAGAAATACTTCCTTTTATATTAGAATCTTCTAAATTGGATAAAAAGAAAAATATACAAGGTCAAATTAGTATATTTGATACAGAAGATCTTTCAGATATAAAAGTAATAGATATCCCAAGATTAGGAGAATTTACTAATGACTATCTTCTTGAAAAGGAAAAAGACGTTGCAAACATATATATATCAGCTCATCCTTTAGATGATTTCAAAGATGTATTAGAGAAAGAAAAAGTAGTAGAAATTATTGACTTAATATCTGAAGAAGATGAAGAAGAAGAAAATCAAAATAATCTAACATGTTTGATTGATGGGATTGTTGAAGTAGCTGGGGTGGTTAAAGATGTAGAAATAAAATATTCTAAAAAAAATAAACCTTTTTATATATTTAACCTTGAGGATAAAACAGGAGAAATAAAATGTGTATGTTTCAACAAGTTAAAAAATGAAGATAACATAGTTGATAAAAAGAAGATAATTGCAAAAGCAAAATTATCTTGCAATAATTTTGGATATCAATTAAATATTTTAAGTTCAGAGAACTTAGATTCAAAGGCTAAGAAGAATAATTCTATTTTAATAATAGGCAATAAAAATAGAATTGAAGCTGTAAAACAGTGGAGATATCTAAAAGATTTTATAAATAAGAATGAGGGGAATAGTAATGTATATTTTAAGTTTGATGGTGTTGAATATCCCTTTAAAAATAAATTAGATTTGTCTTGGAAAAATTTATATGATCTTCAAACTGTATTTGGAGAAAATAATTGCAAATTAAATATAAATATGAAAAACAAAGTACATGTTAATTAACATGTACTTTGTTGTATTTAAAAAAATTATTAATTATAAAAAAACACATATAATAAATTAACTTTTAACTAATAGATAATTTTTATAAGAAACGAGGTGTAAGGTATGTTGTTTAATATAATAACGGAAAGTGGATGTATGTACAGGAATGTAAAAGTCATTTCTTCAAGAGGGTTTGCAAGAGATAAAAAAGATGTTAAAGGTGCATTAAAATATGAAAAAGGAATTACTCTTTTATCTCCAGTCTACATGAATAAATACATAGAGAATAAAAATGTTTATTCGATAGAAGAAGTAGAAGAGTAGAATACATTTAAATATATTTTTTCAAATAAAAAAGTTGGTTAATTTTAACCAACTTTTTTATTAATCATTGCATATCATATCTAAATCTATGTCTATGTCTAATTCTTCATCAACTTCTTGGTATTGCATAGATTCTTGTTTTTTATTAACTTCTACATCTTCATGAATTTCTTCTTTTTCCTCTTGTTTAGTTTCGACTTCAATATTTAATTCCTCTTTGTTTTCTATTGCTTCTTCTTCTACTACTGTTTCTTCTACTTCATTATCTTTTAGCTCTTCTATCATTACTACTTCTTCTAAATGATTTTCTTTATTATATATAATACTATTTATTCCTTCAGATAAGCTTTTTAAATCCACAGAAATAGATTTTCTTAAAACTTCTTCCAAATAGAGTTGAGTTTCTGAATCACTAATGTCAGGAAATCTTATTTTTAATAAACTTTCTCCTAATTCATATGCATTCATAACTGTTGTTAGAGACAAAGAATTAGAAATTTTATTTCCTCTTATAATCATTTTGCCTAACTCTTGAGACTTGTTTAGCTCCTCATTTCCTTCTAATTCATCTAAAATTCTGTTTAATTCAGTCTTATTTGAAATAAAAGTAAAAGCACAACTGTTTCGGATTTTTTTATTTTTCATTTGCATAATCACATCCTATTTTTGTTTTACTGTTTTTCTTTTTCTATCAATTAATTCTTCGTATTCAGTTAAATTTTCTTCATTACTTTGATTAATTTTAATAATTAAATCATTAAAAGCTTTTATTATTTTTTTTGTGTAATTTGCAAGTTCAATCTTCGAAATTTTTGAGTCTTTGAATTTTTGAGTTAGGTCTTTTATTAAATAAGAAGCACAGTTGTCCCAAGTAGCTGTTTCAGAAAAATATAAATTCCCACTATTATTAGGTAATAACTTTTCTAAATATTTTCTTAAAGCAATTGAGCCTCCACCCGTAAAAATTATTAAATGACTTCGCTTATATAAGAAAACATTTTTTGAGCTTAATTGATTAAGTATTTTATCATCTATAAAGTCTAAAACTGTATTTTCTATAAAACTTGCAACTGAATCATAACCATTTATCATATCATCGGAAATAGCATCAATTTCTTGGTTTTCTATCGCTTCTAATATATTAATAGAATCAATATCAACTATGTCAGCATTTATATTTTTTCTAAGAGTTGTTCTTAAATGTTCTTCAAGGTGGTTTGTCCCAGCTTCATCAAGAGAAAAACTTTCTAAAGTGTTCCCTTTTTCATCGTACAGTCTATGATTTAAGTTTTGGCCACCTATATCAATGACTCTAACTTTTCTTTTAGGAAATCTCATTCGAGGTACTAAAGCCATCCCTTCAGGAAAAACATTAAATCCAGTAATATTAAATGATTTGTCTGAACCATTTAATATTATATCTATTTTTTCATTAGATTTTATTAAATCAACATATTTCTCTCTTTGACGCTCATTTGAAAAATCAGATGATGGATATCCAACAACTACATACACATTTTCATTTTTGGAATGAACCTCTTTTGCAATAGATGTATATACACATAACTGGTGGTGTATATTATTTTTTGTTGTCTCAAAATTGTAAGAAGACTGTACACCTTCTCCTATTAAATATTTGTCACCTTCAAATTCTGCTCTAAATTGAAGATCAGAAGAACCATCAATATCAGAAAAGGTCCTTCTCGATTGTGTTTTAGAAGGGAACATGTAATGTGTTAAAAGCTCATATGTATTTGAAAATACAACTACTTTAACAGCATTTTTTCCAGGATCTACCACAATTATTTTGTTTGCCATTTTTTCATTCATACTTTTCCTCCATATATATAAAATTATTACAATATAATAAGATATTATCATAATATGTAAAATAATTCTATTATTTTATCAATTTATATAAATCATATTTATTTTTTTTGTTTTTTAAAAATAAAAAATAAAATTAAGAAATTTAAAATTAAATAATTTTAAAAAATAAAAAATAAAAAAATATAATTTAATATTTTTATAAATTTAGTAAAATATTAAATTATATTTATATTTTTTAAAAATTTAATTTATGCTATCAAATAGTTTCATTTCTTTTTCTAATAAAAAATTATCTTCTGATATATTGCTATTTATTGTTTCTATTATAGAGCTTCTTTCTAAATCAGATGTTAAATTTGATATTAGCTTTTTAAAATTTAAATGTCTCTTTTCTAATAATAAATAGATATCTTTATTTTGTTCAAATAAAGTATTTTTTTTATGAAAAGAAGATAAATTATCTTCTACTGCTTGTTTCTTTTCTGATAAATAGTTTTGCATATCTAAAAATGAAAAGTTCCCACTATAGTATAATAATGCATTTTGCTTTACAGAATCATAATTTTTCTTTAATAATATATTCTCTAAATTTATTGCTTTTTCTATTAAATAAATACTCTTAGTGGATTTTTTTTTATTAATAATTTGTTCTTTTTTTTCTATAGTTATGTCTTTTGGGAGATAATCAAATTTAGATAAAGAATCAGGTACAATTTTTAACAAAAGAAAAAATGAGAAGAAGATAAATAACATAAATATAATCTTTAATGTATTTCTTGATGTTGCACTTCTATTGTATAAAAACGTTTCATTAGTTTTATTATCTTTTTTAGTTGATTCAAATGGACTTTTGTATTTTATAACTTTGCCATTTTTCATTTTTAAAAATAAGTATTTTTCTTTATTTTTTTCTCTCATATTAGTTCCTCTCTATTATCTTAAATTAAAGTTTAATAAAAGAAATCCTTTAAAATGGATAACTATTTATTATATATCTTTGCATATGGGTTTGATAACTTTTAAAAGAGTAACAATATATAAATTCAAACATAATAACTCGTAAATGGTATAAGCTCTAATAATGTCAATATAAAGCTATTTTAGTTATAAAAACTATAGGCCTGTATAAGATAATACTATAAATTATAAGTTTTATAATATTTTAAAATATAGAATAGGAGAGATATTTATGAAAAAGATAAAGGGATGTATTATAGTAGGTGTTTTTATAGCTATACTTGCAATTATAGTAAATAATTTAGATATATTAAAAGATACAGATTATATAAGTACAAAATGTGCTTTTGATTTAGTAGAGGAAAAAGTACCTAAAGAAGCTATTTATCAAGGATATAAGAAAAATCAAGTAAAAGGAGAAACAGTGCTTTATTATGCTTATAAAGATGCAAGTCATATTGTTACATTATCACATCCAGAAAATGTAACAACAAGAGAAATAGATTGGAATGAAGTCTGTAAAATGAAATTTGATTAAGTTTAACAGATAAGGATTAAGTTTTTAAATATGTAAGTTTTTGAGTACATTTGTTTTTTAGGTTTTTAAAAAAAATAAACTTGACAAAAACTATTTTTTAGTATATTAATATAGGTTATTGTTCTGAGTAGTTATGAATATTCTGAAAATTGTTTGTTTTATTTTTTATAAACAACGAAAAGCTTGACTTTAGTTGAATAAATTAGTAATATATAAATATAATCATGTTGGTTAGCAATAAAGCAGAGAATGTCTATGGTGCTAAAACATATAAATTCAAATTAAAAGTGAATAGTCTATAAGTTTTATTTGAATGGAGAGAGGATAAGAATAAAATGCGAATAAGTAAAAAAAAATTAAATCAGACAATAGAAAAAGTTATAAGCAGAAATAAGGAAGAACTATATAAATATCGTGTTGATGAATTAAGTTTTCAATATGTAAATATAAAGAAAAACAGAAATAGAGAAGATTATGATATTATAGTCTCTATAGATGAAATAGAAGTTCCTTTATCTCTTATTCGAGACATAGTAGATGAAGCCTGCCAGGAGTTAGATATTAAAGTTGGTAGGACTTTTATAGAATTGTAGATATATATCTTATTAATAAAATATAAGTAGTGCAACATAGATTATGAATGTTTAGTGTAAAATTATTATCAAATAGTAATCTACACCTTTAAACTTTAGAGAGAAAGGCGTAGTTTTAATAAATATAAGTAATATGCTTCATCCTCAATGTTATTAATATGAGGATAGAATAAGAAAGTAAACTTTAACAAATTTTGTATTTAAATTTAGGAACTATATCCAAAATAAATATATAAAACCTCTCAGTTTTTGAGAGGTTTTATATATTTATTGAGTAAAGGTTGAAAAATCTTTTTAGATTTGGTAATATAAATATATAGAACCTATGTTTGAATTATTAAAACAAAAACACCTACAAGAGCTATTGTAGATGTTTTAATGGTATTTTTATAACTAATAGTTTAAGGTTTAATTACTAAGATCATTTATAAAAGTATCTATATATTCTTTGATTTTGAAAAGTCCATCAAGTTTAGTTTCGTCTTTCCATTCAGTTTCAACGATTTGTTCAATTAATTTTATTAGACTATCTTTTTGTTTTTTTGTTGCAGGTTCTCCATATATTAAAAAATCGTTATTTCTCAACAAATCTTCCAATTCATCTGCATTCTCAGATGGATGAGTTTGTTTAATTAATTTTATTAGATTATTTTTTTGTTTTTTTGTTGCAGGCTCTCCATTTATTAAAAAATTGCTATTTTTCAATAAATCTTCTAATTCATCTACATTTCCAGATGGAGGATTATATTTTATATTTTCAGATAGAGGATATACATTTAGTATTTTGTACAGTTCTGATCTATCTTGTCCTAAAGCATCTGACAAGGCACATGCAACTGACATAGATGGAGCTCTCTTATCTCCATCCTCGATTCTACATATATATGATGAAGATACATCTGATAATGCCCCCAACTCCTTGAAGGTTAATTGTTTTTCATTTCTAAGCTTTTTTATCCAATCTCCAAAACGAGTATCTGTGACTCTCTTAAGTCTATTGTAGAGTACTTTTATTTTATTATTAAATAAGCTTATTGCTCTACGTCTATCAACTTCATCAAGTTTTTCATCTATAGCAGGAAATACTTCTTTGTAGAGATTGTCTATTCTATTAAAAGTATCCTCTGAAAGATTTTTATTATTTAAAGTTGCGTTTATCTCATTTATTAAATTATTTATCTCTTCAATGTCTTCTAATTTAGCCATATCTTCCACAAATAAATCCCAGCGAGTAGATTTTATTGGAGCATATTTTCTTCTTAACTTTAAAATTCTACTATTTAAGATATTTTTTGTATCAGTATCAATTGAAGATTCCTTTAAAAATTTGGAAAGTTCTTCTATTTCTTCTAATTGTATAAACTCACCATTTTTACCTCTTTGCAGAGCATCATCAATCTTTTTTAATAGATCTTCCTTTTCTTTTAGTACTTTGTTTTCCTGTTTTATCTCTTCATACTTTTTTAGGAGTAGGTCCTTTATATCTTTGTCTATTTTGTCTATTTTGTGTAATTGCTGAATAGCGTTTTCTATTAAATCGTCGTCTATTATATCATCATTTTTAATTTTTTGGGCAAATTCTTCATTGAGAGTTAATAAGTCATTTAGATTCATATTATTGTTGGTTATAGACCAACATTCACCTCCTTATTATATTTTTATTAATTTTTAAGTTATAGTTTTTGCATTTATATATATTATACCACAATTAATCACGTTTAATATAAAAAATATTTTATTTTTAAAATATAGAAAAATAAACAAATATGAAAAATGAAAATTTTAAGAAAAAAGAATAAATATAAGAAAATAACGTAGAAATATGTAAAATACAGTAATATAAAAATAGTACTGAAATTAATTAAAAGTAATAATATAAGATGCCTTTAAATATTGACTAATAAGAACAAACGTTTTATAATAATAATGTACAGAATTATTCATTTAAAATAAGCAATAAAAAAGTTAAAGTAGACTATAATCTTAAATAATAAAATAGGAGATTATAGTTAATGAAAGAAAAAAATGTTATTATAGTTGAAGAAGAAAAAGCACCTAATTCAAGGGTTAAAATAGTCCTAATTAAAGAGGCTATTCGAAGATGCCCTACTGGTAAAACTCTTAATGTAAATGTTATTTGTAAAGAACTTGGAGAAATATTAGAAGAAAGATATCCAACAGAAGACTGTTTAGAATATCATTCTAAAAGGATGGGACTATTTTCCACGAGGGATATGGTTAAACAGATAAAATCCTATGTGGGCAAGAGTTATAATGGAGATTAATAATATTTTTAATATTCAACAAGAAATTTACTTTTTATAATTATATCAATATTTGAAATAATTATAAATATATTTTTACATTATATTTTTAAAATAATTTTTATATATAAAAAGGTAATTGTATTTAGGCAATTACCTTTTTATGTATAAAGAAGAATGATTTTATTATAAATAAGTATAATAATTTATACATAAGAAAGAAGAGGTTAACGAAATTGAAAAAAGATAATATTTATGACATAAAAAATACTTTAAGTGATATTGATCTTAATGTACTATATCATATATATATACATAGGTGCTTAACAATAAGACAAATATATAGAACTTTTTATATAAATGAATTTTCATTCAATCAATTTATAGATATAAAAATAAACTTTTTTATAATTAAAGATTTACTTGAAGAAGTTTTTTTTAATAAAAATAATTCTGCTTTGTTTCTGACAAAGATAGGTGTTGAAATTGTTAGAGAGAAGTTTTGTCTTGATGTAAATACTATCAATAAAGATAAAATTGTAAAGGGATATAATAGTTCATCAGATTTAAAATTACTATCTCGATTAATACCACACCAAATATTCTTAAATCAATTTGTTTTAGATTTTAATGTAGCTTTAGAGTATAAGCAATTAGACCTAAAGACAGAGTACTTTGATGAAAAATATGTTTCTCAATATCAAAATATTCGACCAGATGGGCTTTTAAGATTAAAAGACATGGATTTAGATTTGTTTTTAGAGTTAGACATGGGTACTGAGAGTGAAAAGCAGTTATCACTTAAATGGAAAAATTATAGAATGTTTTTAAATTCAACTGAATGGGATTTAGTAAGCAATAAAGTGATAGTCTTATTTATAGTGGAAAATGTTAAAAATGTAGAGAATAGGAAGAATGTAATTAAAAAAACTATTATAGATGAGATGTTGGACCTTCTTGGAGAGAAGTTTGAACTATTAGTCGGAACAAAAGAAGAACTTCTAAGAATAGTCTTTAACAATATTATACCCAAGTTAAGTAAAAAAGAAGAAGCATTTGAAAATATAATAAAAAGTAAACATGGATATTCTGTTTCAAAAGGTGAAAATCTAAAAGATAAATTAGGAGGAGATATTTATCCTTATTATATAAAGAAAACAGAGAAAGGTATTGAACATGAATTTTTAGTTGATTTTTATACTGGGAATCAATTAAATGTTGTTAGACGTATGGAGCTTTTAAAGAGAAATAGTTCATTATTTAATTATTATAACAAGAGAGATGTTAAATTAATAATTGTCTGTGAAGACATTGTTTCCAATATAAAAAAAGATGTGAATTTATCATCATCAGATGTGTTAAAAAATGAAAATATTTATTATACTACCATAAAAAGGTTAACTAAATTTGATTTAAAGACAGCCTTGTGTAAGATTGATGCTTTTAGCAGAATATATCATTTTTCTGATGATAATTTAAGTATACGATGTCTTGAAGAATCATAATAAATAGACTCTTTATTTAAAATAAAGAGTCTATTTATGTTATGAATTAAATATAAAATCGACCTTATCTAATACATCTTTTGGCAAAGGATTTATTAATAGTTTAGAACCAAATAAAAATTCTCTATCTTTCATTAAATTATTTTTTTCCAACAAAGATAAAACGTCTTCAAAATGTTTACCAATAATATCTTCTAACATATTAAAATTATAGTCTTTTAATAAACTCATCTGTTCTTTTGTTCCAAAACTTAGATTATTTAAAAAATCCCAAATGTTATTTAAAACCAACCCTGTTTTAGTATTAGGTAAGAGTTCTTTATATTTATTGTTATTACAATTAAAACTTCCTATTAATCTATCATTTTTATCTTTTAACAATCCATTTACTTTTAATACAGTGTTCATTCCTTCTTCTAATGTACAAGAATTAATACCTTTAACTTTTATGCAAGTCAATAATATAATAAGCTTCATCCCATTGTCTGTGTTAAGACAAATTACCTTTTTCATAAAATAACATCTCCAATCTAAACTTTTTAAAAAAATAAACATTTTTGAATTTAATGTATCTTAGATATTTTAAAGAAAAATATTCTAAATAAAAAAATAAAATCTAATAAGTTGATTTTTTATTTAAGAGATATTAAACTTTAAAAAGTTTTAAAAATAATGTCATAGTATATAATGTTTTAAAAGATTAAGAAGGAGGAAAATTAAAGTGGTTAAAATTTGTTTAGCTGTTGCATTTAAAGATTTAGAAGAATATCTAATTGATAATACTGAATATATTAAAAAAGAGATTGGGGAGGATGTGGAGTTTGTGGGAGAAGTTGTTTATAGAGAAGGTGTAATGCAATCTATAATTAACAACACTCCTGATATCTTGATTATTAGAGAGGGGTTGCCAGGTAAAGTTGATATATTAAGACTGGTACAAGAGTTAACTTTGTGTTTTCCTTTCCCTAAACTAAGAATAATTTTTATATCTAAAGATAGAAGAATTGGAGATGCTCTTCTTGCATCATTAGTCCAATTTAGAGTGTATGACATTATAGTAGGAAATAATATAGATGCTTTTTCCATTATAGATAAAATAATAAAACCAAATATATTAAATGATGTAGCTCAATTTTTACCAAAGATAAGAGAAACAGAAAAAAATACAAAATTATTTGAAGCTCAAGATTTAGAATTAATAAAAAAAGCAAGTGAGATTAATCAGGTTGTAAAGAAAGAAATAAAGCCTTTAAAATCAATAAAAAATATAGAGTATCATGATAAAAAAATTCCAAAGGATTGTTCAGAAGAGAAAATAATATTTGAAGGAGAAATAGAAAATGAAATAAAAGAAGAAGAGTTAGTAATAGAAGATGAACTAACAAATATAGAAAAAGAAGAAATAGTAATAGAGGATGAAGAAGATATAGTTATAGAAGAAGAAATAGTAATAGAGGATGAAGAAATAGAAGAAGAAGTAGTGATAGAAGAGCTAAAAGATAATGAAGTAGAAGAAACAGAAGAAGTAGTAGTGATAGAGGAAGAAGAATTAAATATAGAAGAAGACTTAATAGAAGAAGAACTAATCAATATAAATGAAAATTTAATAATAGATGAAGATATAAATACAAATGAAGAAAAAATTAATATAGAAGAAGATGTAATTGAAATAGAAGAAGAACTAATAGTAGAAAACAAAGAGGAATTAAATATAGAAAAAGAAACAGAAATGAAAGGCTATTTAAAAGAAGATGTTTCAGTAAAAGAAGATAAGAAACAAAAAAAAGAAAGGAAGATTATTAAAAAAAATAAACCATTGAGAAATAAATCTTCTTTGGCTAAAAGTAGTGAAGAAAAGTTTACATATGTAAAAAAAACAAACCAACAAATAATAAGTTTTTTAGGAGCTAAACAAGGGGTAGGTAATTCTCAATTATCTTTTAATGTAGCTGTTGATTTGGCAAATAAGGGATTAAAGGTATTATACATTGATTTAAATGAGAGAAGCTCAATAAATGATATTTTCTATTTAGGATTTGATGAAGTTGGAATTGATACAGCATTAGAAGGTATAGATAAGAATGATTATATTTTAATTGATAAAAGTATTGTTACAATAAATAATCTTTTAAATGAATATGAACTCTTATATAAGAGTTATTTAAAATTTCCAAAGACATTAGAATTCTTGTTTTTCTCTCAAAAATATGTAGAAGAAAAATATGAAATTCCAATTAATAAAATAAAGGACTTAAACCTATATTTAATTATGCAAAAAGGATATGATTTTATAATAATAAACGCAACAAATGATATGCAGAATGAATTATCAGAACTTCTTTTAATATATTCAGCAAAGATCTTTTTTACAATCGCACAAGATGCATCTATTATAAAAAATAATCTATTACAAACTAAAATAATGGATGAAAAAGGAATAAATTTTAGAGAGAAGTTCTATTATTTATTAAATAAATATGATAATTCAAACTTTAATAAAGATCAAATTTATGAGTGGGTGTCTGATTCTTTAAATTTAGAAGGTTTCCCTATTATAACAATACCAAATTTAAACAGAGAACTAATAAATTCTAATTTTAATGGATTACCTTTAATTTTAGAGAATAAAAAAAATAAAGAAATGAAAAAATCTTTTTTAGACATCTATAATGTAATAATAAAATAATAAGAAAGGGTTTAATTTTTAATAATGAAAAATATAAAAAACAAAGCTAATATATTACTACAATTTTCTCTTTTTGTACTATTTGCAGGGGGTGTATTCTTTTTCACTCAGTCTCAAGTAAAACCTGTTGCAGTTTACCAGTATAGTAGAAATATTCAAGAGAATACTGTAATCCAAAAAGGTGATTATATAAAAACATTTAAACCAAAAGACATTATAACAGAAAGCATGATTACAAATGAAAAAGATATTAATGGAAAGATATTAACCACAAATGTATATCGTTCAGAATATGCAATTAAGAATAATTTAGAAGACCCAGCTAAACTTGATGAATTTGCAAAGATAGATTTATCTAATCTTAGAAAAGTATCTATTCCCGTTGAAATGAAAGATGCAGTTGGAGGCAACTTGAAAAAAGGAGATAGGGTTGATTTAACTTTTGTTAAACAAGGGGATTCAAAAAATAATGATACTTCTGATAGTTTTACATATGCAAAGACATTTATGCAAGATGTTCTTGTTTATAATGTTGTTGATGATGGGGGTAAAAAATATGTAGACCAAACAGAAGGGACTCAAGCTTTGGCCAATGAAAAAGGGGAAGTAGTTGAAAGTGGCTCTTTAAGTATTGTTACTGTAGCAGTTACAGCACAACAAGCAGAAGAAATATATGCAAGACATAAAGATGGAGATATTGGAATTATTGGTAGATTTAAAGAGAGTCAAGACACAGGAACTTCTGGGTATACAATAGGAGAATATAAAAATATAAAAACACAAGAATCAAGTCCAGAAAATTAATATTAATAAAAAATGTTATTAAATAATTTATTTAATAACATTTTTTTTATGTAAGTAAAAGAAAAGTAATTATTTTTTATATATTATATAAGATATATTATTACAAGTAATTAACTAAGACAGGTTAAATATTACACATAACTATTTTTTTTAATATAGTAAGATGTAATATTCCAAAAATAGATTATATAAAAAAATAGGGGTGAAGAAATGAAAAAAATATTATTGTCTATTGGACAACCAACGCTTGATAATAAAATAAAAATTGATGTTATTCCCAAAGTAGGTATGGAGTTAGTTGGAGAAGTTGAAAATAAAGAATATCTAATTGAAAAGATAGAGGAAACAAATCCAGATTTATTAATAATATCTAAAATGCTAAAAGGGGCAGGATTAAGTATATTAGAGTTACTTTTAACAATAAAAAGAGAGTATCCAAAACTAAGAATAATCTTTTTAGCAGGAGAAGTCGATGAAAAAAATAAAGAAAAATATAAAGAATTGGCAGTGTTGGTGAAAGCTGGTATATATGATATTTTACATAAAAAATCAATTAAGCCAAGAGAAATAGTACATTTAATAGAAAATCCTAATACAAGAAAACAGGTAGAATATTTATTAAAATATGAAAAAGACAATGTTATTTATGAAGATGAAATAGTAGAGATAGAAGAAGAAAAGGAAGTTAAAGACTTAGAAAAAGAGGGATATAAAAATGTGTATGTAATTTCATCTATTAAGCCAGGTACAGGTAAAAGTTTTTTAAGCACAAATATTGCTACTAATATTGCTAAGTATGGAAGGAATAAAGATGGTTCTCGCCCAAAAGTAGCAATTGTAGAATCAGATTTACAAAATTTATCAGTAGGAACTCTTCTTCAGATTGAAGATAATAATAAAAATTTAAAAAATGTAATGGAGAAAATAGATACAGTAATAGTTAATGAAGGAGAGTCATTAGTTGATGATCCACTTAAAATAAAGTCTGTAAATGAATATATCCGAAGTTGTTTTAAGCAATATAAAAACTGTAAAAACCTATGGGCATTAACAGGTTCACAGTTCACAATGGAAGAAATAGAAAATATAAAAAATTATCATTATACTTATTTAATAGAAAACATATTAGATGATTTTGATGTTATTATTATAGATACTAATTCAGCACTGGACCATGTTTCTACATATCCTCTTTTAAGACTTTGTAATACTGCTTATTATATATTAAATTTAGATTTTAATAATATAAGAAATAATAGTAAATACAAAGAGACTTTAGAGAACATAAATGTGCTTAATAAAATTAAATATATACTGAATGAGGATATAGATAAAGATTATAAGATTTTAACTGGAGAAAGCATGCTTGAAGAATTGACTTTTAAATCAGATATGCTTGAGGAGAATGGATTTAATGTGATAGCAAAAATACCAGAAATCCCTAAAGAGATTTTTCTAAATAGACTGTATCAAGGCATTCCAATTGTATTAGATAACACAAACTATACTCTAAAAGCGAGACTTGAATTAGCTAAGGTAGCTAAAGAAATCTGTGAAATAGAAAATTTTGATTGGTTATACAAAGAATACCAAAAGTATAGAATGAGTATAAACGAAAAGCTAAATAAAACAAAAAAGAAAAAATTTTCATTGTTTGGCAAAAAATAAAAAAAGAACTATATAGTTCTTTTTTTTATTTTAGTATAGTCATATTTTTTATTATATAATTTTCTTTTTTTTATATAATATATAAATTTCAAAGAAAGGAGACAAGTAAAAATATATGGCTATTAATAAAGAGTTCCATTCCTTCAATAAAGATATAGTTAAAAATATAGGTTCAAATAAAAAAGGAAACAGCTACCTATTTGACTATGATGAAGCGTATGAACTTTTAAAAGTGAATGAAAATTTTAAGTCTGCCATGTCTGAAGATGTAGATTTAAAATTAGAAAATAAAAATAAGATAATAAAAAAAGATAAGAAATACTTTAGAGAAAAAAAGAAAAGCTATATGGATATGGTAGTTTCGACGATTAATTCAAGTGGAATTGAAGTAAGGGGGTATGAAAATGAATTACAAAAGCTTGCTTTAGAAATGGTTGAGGATTTATTTGGATATTCCACTATAAAAGAACTAATGTACGATGAGAAAGTTACAGATGTATATTGTCTTTCAAAAAACAAGATCTATTATGAGAGAGAAGGTTCAGAAAGTCCAATAAAATTTAATAAATCATTTAAGTCAGATGAACATTATAAAAATTTTATAGAACGATTATTAAAAGAAGCAGATAAATCCATGCTCGATAATGGAGAATTTAAAAGTATAGACTTTGATTTATATGAAGATAGATATAATGCTTTGTCTACAGCTATTAGCCCTAATGGATATGTCTTAACAATCAGAAAGCATAGTGAAAACCACATAAAACTACCTCAAATCATAGAAAAAGAATGTATGACACAAGAAGTGGCTGATTTTATTGGAACTTTGATAAGAGGGGGTTGTAATCTTATCATAGCAGGTATAACTGGTTCAGGTAAAACAACTACAATGAGAGCTCTTCTTGATTATTTTGTAGCACAGATGAATAGAAGGATGCTGGTTTGTGAAGATACAAGAGAATTGTTCCCAGAAAATGACCATACTCTTGAGCTTGTTACCAGCGAAGGATCCGATGAAAAAGATAAATCTAATATTAATTTAAGAGATTTAGTCAAGATAGCACTTAGACAAAAGCCAAGATATATTGTAATTGGGGAGGTTAGAGGTGTCGAAGCTGAGTCTGCTGTTGAAGCAATGGAAACTGGCCATGCCACTATTTTTTCTATGCATGCAGGTACAGCAATTGACGCTATAAACAGATTGGTAACTAAATATCTAATGCAAATGCCAACATTAGGAGTGGATGTCGTAGAGCGTATTATTGGGTCAGCCTTAGATTATATATTAATTCAAGATGACATACCAGGAATTGGTAGGAGAGTTACTTCTATAACAGAGATAAAGTTTGACAACAATACACGTAGAATAATAACAACTCCTATCGTAAAATTTAATTTTAGAACAAAAGATTTTGATTTTAAAAATAATTTATCTGAAGAAAAAGCAGATAAGATGCTTAGAAAAGGAATAAAAATAGAAGAGTTATCTGGATATATGGCAGATGAATGGACTGCTTAAAGATATACAATTTTTTATTATAAAAAAATAATATGTATATATTATATAAAAAGAGGTGATTTATGTTTGAACAAATATGTTTTATTTACAATAATAACATTGCTCTTATATATAGCAACAGCTTTGGTTTTAAGTAAAGTAGCAAATAAAAATAAAGAAATTAAGATAAAATCAAGGTTTGGGAATAAACATTTTAGATCTTCAGATGTCTCTGTAAAAAAACAGATAGAAGAAAAAATGTCCCAAAGAGCAAGTATTAAGAAAAAATATAAAGTGGAAACAACTTGTTTACAAGCTGGATATAACATCAATTATGGAGAATATAGTGTCATATGCATTGCTATGGCTATCTCACTACCACTTATAATGATGATTTTACTAAAAAATATTATCTTAGCTATAGTATTTATTTTTATAGGATATTCTGTTCCATGGCAATTTTTTAAAACTTTATCTAATAAAAGGGTAACAAAGATGGAATCTCAAATAGGCTCTTTTATTAGAATTATTATCGAAAGATATAAAATAAATAAAAACATATCTAAGTCCTTAGTTGAGACTTTACCAGATTTTAAGGGAAGTGAGCCTCTATACTCTGAATTAAAAAAATCAGTAGTTGATATCGATTTAGGTACGCCAATTGAAGAAGTTCTTTCTTCTCTTGCAAGAAGAACAGGTAGCAAATATCTAAAACTATTTAGTAATTATTATGAAGTATCAAGTATGTTGTCTTCTCAAGAGTCGAAAATAAAAATTTTAACAACATCTTTTTACCAATATGAAGATAATCGAATAATCAAGCGAGACTTGAGAAAAGAAATTATGGGGCCTGTTAGAGAATCATATATAATGGTTTTTGCTATTCCAGTGTTAATGATATATCAGTCTTTTGTCTCTGATGGATATCTGGATTTTATGATAAATGAAAAAATAGGTCAAATGGGATTGACTGGTATATTTGTTTCTATTTTATTATGCGTTTGGTTTATAAATGCTAAAATAGGAGCTCCATTAGATTAAATAGTTTTAAGAAAGGAGTAATATTAAAAATGGATGTTAACATGTTAAAATGGTTATCTGCATTATGTGCATTTTTAATCTTTATACCACTTGTAAGAAATATATTGAGAATTCTTTTTTCAAAAGAAGATGAATCTTTACATAAAAAAAGATTAAAACAGTTACAAAAAACAGAAAAACGAAAATCTGAGCAAGAAAAAAATAAAGAATTTATAGAAAAAATAACAACCCCTGTATCAACATATATTCTTCCTAAGATTGACAGAAAGAAAGATTTAACACAACTTGAGAAGGACTTAAAAATGTGTAATTGGGATAAATATTTTACTCCAGCTACTTTTATAAGCTTAGATATAACTATGAAAATATTAGCAGTTATAATTGGGTTAATTGTATATAGTATAGCTAATCTAATGTTAGCATTACTATGGGGGTCTATTATATTTTTTATATTAAATTTTTTGTTAAAGAATGCAGTCAAGGAGAAAAGATTAAAGATATTATCTGGATTTCCTGACTTTATAAATGTTGTTCAAGGTTTTTTAGTTTCAGATATGACGCTTGTTAAGGCGATAGAAAGCTCAATACCATACACAGGTACAGAATGGAGTAAATTAGCCCAAGAATTTGTCATTGATAGTAAAACAAATTCTCAAGAAAAATGTATTGAGAATATATATGAAAAAATAGATATTTTCGAAGTAAGGGAATTATGGTCTTTAATTAAATTAAATTCAGAACAAGGAATAAATATAAAAGAATGTTTTAGCAATCAAGCCAAAAAAATAACTGATTTAAATATGGAATTAATTCATAAGAAAATAAATACAAGACAAATTATGGCTACCTTAGTCCAAGCTCCATTACTACTATTATTATTAATAGCAATATCTTTACCTATGATTTCTCAAATGCTTATACTTTAAAACCAATTTTAGTTATATATATAAAATAAATTAATATAATAAAAAAATAAAAAAAAGGAGGAAAGGAGTTTAGCCACAAACTCTAAAAAAATATATGAATAACCAAATATTAATAAAAACAGAAAGTTGTAATACAAACAAATGCAGTGCTTTTTTTAAAGGGTTGTCTCAAAAGAAAAATAATTTCTTGACTAAAAGTACATATAAAATTAAAAATCTTTTAACAAAAGAAGATGGACTTATAGACAGAAGTAAAAGAGCCATGGCTGGGGAAGATGGAATGGAGCTTTTACAGTTGGTTATTATAATATCTGTTGTTTTAGTTATAGCCACTGCCGTATTTTTACTTAGAGATAAGATAGTTGCCTATTTTGGAGATGCAACAGGTGAAGTAGATAAACTGAAAGTAAAATAATAACTACTATATAAAATAAAAAGAACATTCATAATGAATGTTCTTTTTATTTTATATAGTAAAAGAAATAATACTATTTATATTATAATACTCCAAAAAATTATAAACATACAAAAATAATAGTATTATTAGTTAATAAATATTTATAGAAGGGATATTTAAGATTAGATGCTAAAAGTGATTAAAGATAAACTTAAAAATAAAAATGGGATGGTTTTTATTGAGTTCTTAGTTGGATTTTTAGTTTTTATATTTATTTTTTCATTCTTTTTTGATTTATTTCAAATAGGAAGTAAGAAATTTGTTATGACTCAACAAGCTTCTCAGATAGTAAGACAATTAGCAAAGCAAAGTGGGATCCAAAGCCAAGTACCTTTAAATTATCCAGGAGGAGGAGGTTCTTATTTAACATCTTCTCAGTTAATTAAAGTCACAGAAAATAAATTTAAAAAAATTGGAGTTAAACCTGAAGATTGGTCAATTGAAATAATCTTAAGAGATAAAGCACAGGCAAATGGAGAAAGAGTAATTTCCTTATCTGACACATCTAATATAAAAGCAGATTATAGAGATAGTATTGGAATTAGATTTACATACAGTTATAACTGGGGATTATGGTCTCAACTTGTACCTGGAGATTTTAATAAAACTACCAATGTAGATAAATATGCGTTTTGTGAATACAAGCATAACTATTCAAATTGGAAAGGAGAGGAAGATTAATATGGGGATAGAATTAATTTTATCAAAAATAAAAAATCGTTTAAATAATAATAATGGTAGCATAGCTATAGTAGGATGTGCATTAATACTTGTATTTGTCACAGTAGCAACAGGATTTTTAAGTTTGTCTAATTCCTCATGGGTTTTAAATGAAGTACAATCTATAATGGATTTATCAACAACTAATGCTTTGCAACAATCAATTAACAATGAATATCTTAGACAAGAAGTAATAAATGTATCAAATTCTGATTCTTCAATAAGTAATGATGGAGTTTTAAATGTTAACAATAAGCTACTGAGTGATGTTATTAGTACATCTTTTAGAAAAGAGTTAAATAGACAGGTAGGATTAACTCCATTTATTCAAAAAATAGATATTAATTATTTAAAACCAGAATTCGTTTATGAAAATTGGGGCCTTAATTATGCAGGAGACTCAAATAAGGAACGACCTCAGCTAATTTTAGATTCTATTGTTCAAATTACATTAAAGAATTACAGAGAATTTGATAATTTAGGCTCCTATATAATAAATGAATATAATGCAAGAGATAATGGTAATATGAAAATATCTGTTGAAGGAAAAACAGGAGATGGGAATTTAATTTTGACAATTAGAACTTTGTCAAGATTAGTGTACAGATAAAGTTATGTATAATAATTTTGATTACCTAAAAGAAGTAGAAGCTGTTTTTTCAAATCCTATAGTTGTAATTACTTTAACTTTATTTCTTTTATTTGCTTCTTACAGTGACTTTAAATATTTAAAAATTTATCATAAATTTAATTTTATATTTTTTTTATTAAGAATGGTATTTGTTTTCTTACCTGTATTTTCTTTGCCTCTAACATTAAGTAATATTAATGGTGCTATATTTGGATTCTGTTTGATGTATATACCAGCTATGCTTTGTGGAGTTTCAAAGGGTGGAGACATTAGATTTGTTTCTATCCTTGGGTTATATTTAGGATTTCCTCTACTTTTGAATATGCTATTAATGACCTATAGTAGTATAATAATTTATTTAATTGTAAGAAAATTTATTTTAAAAAAGAATGTAACCAATTTAGGGATACCATTGGCCCCATTTGTATTAATTGGATATGTTATGAATTATGTAATTTTTTTATGTATATTTTGTTGACTATAAACAATATTTTTATGAAAAAAGTTTGGTAATCTTTACTTATTATAATTAAAATGGTAGAATTAAAATAAAAAGGAAAGGAGATGGGTTTTGTTATGATAGAAATTAGAAATTTAGAAAAAGAATATATATTAGGAAATAACTGTGTGAAAGTAATAAACAACATAAACTTGACCATAAATAATGGTGAATTTGTTGCTATTGTTGGTTCTTCTGGAAGTGGGAAAACAAGCCTGCTTAATCTTTTGGGAGGGTTAGATAAACCTTCAAGTGGAAATATATTTGTACAAAATAAGGATATAACTAAATTAAAAGACAAAGAAATGAGTGAGTATAGGAGAGATTTAGTAGGATTTATATTCCAAGAATTTATGTTAGAAGGGAATAAAACAGTGCAAGAGAATCTCATGATGCCACTTATTTTTTCAAAAGTAGAAAAGAAAGAAAGACTCAATAGAGTAAAAGAATCTTTAGATAAAGTAGGAATTAAGGATAAATTAATGTGTAAAGCAAATGAGCTTTCAGGTGGGCAAAGGCAAAAAGTAGCAATTGCAAGAGCTTTAATAAATGAACCTAAAATTTTATTAGCAGATGAGCCTACTGGAAATTTGGATAGTAAAAATGGAGAATTAATAATTGATTTACTTAAGGAGTTAAATAAGAATAATAATTACACTATTTTACTGGTTACACACAACATGGAACAAGCTTCTCAAGCTGGACGAATAGTTAAGATTAGAGATGGAGAAATTTTATGAAAATAATTGATTATCTTAAATTATCATATTCTAATTTAAAGAAAAGAAAAATTAGAACATTAATAAATATCTTTTCTATAGCTATAGGAGTTACATTAATAGTAACTCTTGTAAGTTTAGGTAGCGGGCTAAAATCTTATGTAATGTCACAAATAAAAGAACTTAATAACTTACAACATGTGTCTGTTTATAATACTAAAGTACAATCATCCGAAGAATTAGAAAAAAAATTAGCCAAAACAGATGCAAATGGGGATATAGATGTAGAAAATTTATATGAGAAAAAGAAAATAAATGATACAGTTATTAATTCATTATCTAAAGACAAAAGAATTTCACAACTATTAGTAAAATATGAAACTGAATTAACAGAGACACAATATGGAGATAAGAAGATAAAAGAAATAAAAGCTGTTTCATATGATAAAGATTTTTATCTAAAGAGTGAGAAAGCGAGTCTTAAGCAAAAAAAAGAAGCTGACAACAGTTCTCTAAGTTATATATTAGAAGGACGAGAATTAAACAATAAAGATAAAAATGCAGTAATGTTACCAGAAAGTTTTGTAAAAAACACCTTGGGAATAGATAATCCTAAGGATATTATAGGGAAAGAGATAAACTTAAAGTCAGTTCTACCAGACTTTGATAAAGATAAAATATTTGATAGAAAGGCTACTATAGTAGGGGTTATAAACAAAAAATATTATCAACCAAGCTTTGTTATCTCTAAAGATTTAATGACAGATATTAAAAATTTTGAAGAAGGTGGAAATAAGTCATTAAAAGAAAGAGGAGCAGATGTATTAGAACTTTCTATCACTAAGCTTGAAAATGTAGAAAAAGTAGTATCATATATAGAACATAGTTTAGGATATACAACAGAAAGTGTTCAATCTGTTGCAAAAATAATTGAGAAAATATTATTAGGAATAAATATAATTCTATCTGTAGTAGGGATTATTACTATATTAGTAGCTTCTCTTGGCGTAATTAATACTATGATAATGTCTATTAATGAAAGAACAAAAATGATTGGTTTAATGAAGGCAACAGGGGCTTCAAAAATAGATATATTATGTTTATTCTTGGTAGAATCTTCGGTTATTGGATTACTTGGAGGATGTTTAGGCTCATTTTTATCTTATTTTAATTTATTAGGAATAAAGGGGATAATAACTTATATTTTAGAAAGCCTTGAAATTAATCAAGTATCTTTTTTAGATAAAATTGTAAATATGAATCTATCAATAACAATTTTAACTATTTGTTTTGCAGTAGTTTTAACTATGTTGGCAGGATTATATCCTTCAATAAAAGCGTCAAAATTAAATCCAATTGAAGCTCTTAAGTTTGATTAAAAAATTAATAAAGAAAGGGATGTTTCTAAAAAAAGTGTATTTTAGAAATGAAGGTAAATTTATATGAAAAATATATTTAATTTTGGGAGAAAGAAAAATACTGGTAATGAAAAAAATAGTATTGAATTAAAAAAAGAAAAAGTAAACTTAAGAAAAGATACAGTAAGTAAGATATGTTTAACAAAATCTGATTTTAATGATATTAAAAATATGAAGTTTGATGTAACATTAGTATTAGATTGTTCTCTATCAACATCTGATCTATTTGAAAACGGAACGATACAAGATATATTTGAAAGATTATTACCAATTTCCTTATCTTTTGATAATGATGGAATGCTTGATGTTTGGTTGTTTAACGATGAAGCTTATCAATTGACAAGTATAGATATGAATAATTTATTTAATTATGTTAAAGATGAAAAACTTTTTAAAAAGTATGTTCGTGGTGGAACAAAATATGCTCCTGTAATTAAAGAAGTAATCAAAGAAAAAACAGAATTAAATGAAGCAAAGAACCCAGTTTATGTAATATTTATAACAGATGGAGATAATTTTGATAAAAAAGAGGCTGAATTAGTAATTAGAGAAGCGTCAAATAAGCCTGTATTTTTCCAATTCATAGGAATAGGAAAACGAAAATTTAATTTCTTAGAAAAGTTGGATGTTATGGAAGGCAGAGTTGTAGATAATGCAAACTTATTTTCATTAAATGATATAAATGATATTTCAGATGAAGAATTATATGAAAGGGTTATGAAAGAGCTTCCTGAGTGGGTTAGAGAAGCTAAAAAGAAAGGTATATTTTAAATGAATGATGTATACATCAAAAAAAGTATTAAGAAAATTTCATTGAATGATATTATTTTTTTAAGAATTACAAATTTTGATGCGTATGGAAACATAATAAACATAAAACTATACCAAAAAGTTAATAACAGATATAAGCCTGTTGACATGCTGGATATTCCTTTTCCAATAATAAACAATATTAATACAAGTTCTTTATATAAATCTGTTAGTAAGAAAGAAGAAAGTAAAATAATTAATAAACTGAATATGCTTAAAAAAAATATACTTAAAAAAAATTCTTTTAATTTAGACTATATTAAAATTGGTATAATATGCGACATATATTATATATTAGGTAGGGATAAAAATTCTGATTTCTATGGTCTAAATTCTATAAAAGTAAATGAAATTGGAAAGATAGTAAAGATAGATGTTTTAGATTATAATGAGATAACTTATGTTTTAATAGATTTATTAAAAGATGAAAATATTGATGAAAGACTGTTTTTAATTGATGTTAATAAATTTTCTTTTATAAAGAAAGTTAAGGATTATTATGTTGTATCGTTTTATAGTTTACTTTCAAAAGAAGAAAATGAGCAATATGTAAAAAAAGACAATTATTTAATATTAATGGTTAAAAATAATTCATTCCAAATAATACTATCTGAAGAAGCTAATATAATGGGTATTTTAGATAAAAAAGATTTTAATGTTGTAGATGAGTCTTTTTTAAAAATGATACTTTAATGAAAGATTTAATTATAAAATGTGTAAACTGATATAATATAAGATAATAAAAATACTATAACACCTTTAAGGTGTTATAGTATTTTTTAGTTAACTTTCATTTTATAAATTTTAGGGCTTTCAAAAGCTAATTTTAAGTCATCTGTTAAAGTTATTTTATCATAATCAAATTCTTTAATTAAAGAAATCCTACTATTTTCATCAATAAAAAATAAAGTAGGGACATTTTTTATTGATGTTTCTTTTATAAAACTCAAGTCTTTATCAACCAAGATAGTTTTAGGCTTCTTTAAATTTAAGTTTTCATAATAATCATTTATTTCATCATTAGTGCTTTTTATAAATAATGGTATGTATATAATATTAGTGTCTTTTACTACTTTATCTATTAACATACTTGTCTTTTTGCAGAATGAACAATCTGTTTTATTCACTGATAATATTACTTTTTTACCATTTAGCTTATTAAATTCAAAAGTATTACCATCAGTAGTATTTAGAGTCAAATTAGAAACACTATTTCCTATGTTTTTCAAAGCTAAGTCCATTTTTTCAAATGTTGGGTAGTTCGCTTTTAATATATTCATTCCTTCTTCTGTATATTCTAATAATTTATCTTCAGAACTTTTAATAGTCTGTTTAACTTCACTTTTATGTTTAATAGTCTCTTTGTCATTTGTTTCATTAGAACATCCAGTTAAAATAATAGTCGATAAGCATAGAATCAGACCTATTATTCTTTTAATATTCAATAACATCACCTCGATTATAAAGTATTTAATAATATTATATAGTTTTTGTTGTTTATAAACAATAAAAAACTTAAAAATACATATAATATATCAAAATTAAAACAAAGTACATAAAAATATGTTTTAAAATAGGGAGGATATTATGATAGTAAAGAGAAGAATGAAATTACAAGAATTAGATGGAGAAGATGTAATAGCTATGAAAGCAGTTGGAAATTTCGAGAAATTTTTACATTCTTATTATAGCCCACATGGTTTTTCATATGTAAATAGTAAGAACGAATTCGTAACAGATAAAGAGTATTACAAACTTTTATTAAACTCAGGTAAATGTATAAAAATGGGCGATTTCATGATTTTTAAAGAGGGGTATCATGAAAGTTATGAAGAATATGCAAACAAATATTTAAGTGAAATTAATTGTGAATGTAGTTTTGATTTGGCAGAGTTAAATAGCGTTTCTAATTTTGGAGTTGTAAATTCTACAATAGATATGGTTAAAAGAAATCTATATCCTAAAGAGAGAGCATTTAAAATAATTGAAAAATACTTTAGAAATCCAGGATATGCACAAAATATTTTAAATTTAATATAATATATTTAACATAGTCAATATTTTTAATAAAAATATTGACTATGTTTTTTAAAAAGATAGCATCATACAAAAAATCTATTTTAAATTTTATTTATTAATTATAAAATACAAATAATTAATAAATAAAATTTAAAGGAGATAAAATAATTAATGCCTCTTGAAACAAAAAAAATATTAAATTATTCAGATGGTGTAAAAAGAGAAAAAGAATTTTATACTAAAGAAGAAAAAGAAAAAGTAGCTTATGCTAATAATAAATTAATACACCATGTCATAAAACAATTAAATACAAACGTCGCTTCGCATGATGAACTTTATAGTGTTGGTCTTGTGGGGTATGCAAAAGCACTTGAAAGTTTTGATAAGAGAAGAAATGTTAAGTTTTCTACATATGCGATAAACTGTATAAGAAATGAAATATTATACTTTCTTAGAAAAGAAAATAATCATAACAAGAATACAATATCTTTTAATAAAGTACTTTCAGCAGATAAAGATGGGCATAATTTGGAACTTGAGGATATTATTTCAGAGGATGAAATCTCTAAAAAAAGGTTTGAAGATAATTTAGTGGATAAGGAAGATCGAGCAACGATACTTAAAGCATTAGAATTTTTAAAGGAAGAAGAAAGAATTGTTATTATATATAGATTTGGATTAAATAATGGAATTATAATGACTCAATCAGAGATTGGGAAAATGATAAATATGTCTCAAGCTAATATATCTAAAATACAAAAGAGTAGTATAGATAAATTAAGGCTTATACTTGATAAAAATATTTACTATAAACAATAAAATAGCCAAAAAAATATAATGAAACACTCTAAAGTTATATAAAAAATAAAAATGTATATTATAAATAGATTAGATTATCTAATCGAAAAACTTTGGAGGTGTAAAAGATAAATATGAATGCAGTTTTAATTAACTCAAAAAAAATAGTCCTTATGTTTATGTTAAGCCTAATGATGTGTATGACTTTTTTACAAACTAATAAAATAGAATCCTATGCTGGTAATGATATAGGAGATGTTAAGGTTGAAGTTAATGGGAATGGAGGTTTAAGTGTTTCTGGAGGAGGTATGGATTATAAAGATGGAGCTTCTTCTTGGAATGGTTTTTTAGGGAAAATTAAATTCTTTGTAGTTGGTCTTTCAGGAGTAGGTGCTCTTATCGGACTTGGGAGCTTAATTTTCCATTTTAGTAAACTGGCTTCAACAGCTACTAATCCTCAAGAAAGAAGTAAAGTTTTAACTGGTATTATGTGGTCTGTTATAGCAATGGCTGGATTAGGATCTATATCTATTATAGGTGGATTCTTCTATGGAATTTTAAAATAGGACGAATAAAAAGACACTATTAACAAATTAATAGTGTCTTTTTATTATATTATTCAGCTTATATTTATTAATAAAAGAAGTCCTTTATATAATAAACAATAAAATTTATTTAATATAATAAAAACACCAAAAATTAGAAAGGAGTTTAAATAATGCCAAGAGTAAATTTAATGCCACCAGACACAAATGAAGAAGAAAAGGCCATTGGAGGATTAATTACTTTTAACCAATTTTTTTGGTTATTAGGTGGTTTTGTTTTAGGGATAATAACATATTTAATAATCATTTATTCAATTAAAATGCAATTTATTGCTATTCCAATGGCTATTATCGTATTTTTATCAAGTGCACCATTTGCCTTTTTTAAAAAACATGATATGCCTTTATTTAAATATTTAAATATAAAACGAAAATATAATAAAAAAAATAAAAAACTAATAAATAGGAGGAAATTAAATTGATTATAGTAATGCTGTTTTTTATATTATTTGTAGTTGGATTAATAGGTTTTGCTTTTTACAAGATTAAAGAGACTGATCCAAATAGGGGGAATGGAGCTTCTAAAAATAACTATTATGCAGATAATGCCCAAGATGCATTGATGTTTGAGGATATAAGAGATAATGTTATCCATCTTGGAGGTCATCAGTACCGAGCAATTATAAAATGTAATTCAATTAACTATAATCTTAAAACAGATAAAGAACAAGCTGTTATTGAAATAGCTTTTCAAAGGTTTATAAACTCGTTGTCTCATCCAATTAGCTTATATGTACAAACTAAAGAAATAGATAATTCAAGAGTAATGGACCTTTTTCAAAAAGATATAGAAAAGACAGTAGAAGAATTCCCTTTACTAAGAGATTATGCAATTTTAAACATAGATGATATGAATAATATGTTTTTTGAGATTGGAAACAACAAAGAAAAAAATAAATACATAATTGTACCCTTTAATGATTCCACAACTCTTACAAACTCAGATGATGATGAAAAGTATGAATATTCCTTAAAAGAAATATATGGTAGATGTCAAAGAATTATTGATGGGCTTACATCAGTAGGTCTTAAGTCAGAAATATTAAATACATATGACCTAATAGATTTACTTTACTCAACTTACCATAAAGATAATGCATCTCAAGTTAATAATATTCTTAATGGAGAGTTTTTATCGAGAATAGTAACAGGGGAGGACAGGTTAAATAAAATATCTAATAATCCAGAAGCTACTCTTGATTGGATTTTATATGAAGCTCAAATTAGATTAAAAACAGAAATCTTAGAAAATAAGATTATTGAAGATGCTGATAAAGAAAAAGCAACTGACTCTATGATAAAAATAGATAAAATTAGAAACTCAATTGCAGGATTCTATAAAAGCAATGAAAATGCAAATTAGATTGGAGGAATAAAAAAATGTTTTTTAAAAAGAAAAAAGAAAAATCAACCACTAAAATAATAGATTTTAGTAAAGACGATATATTAAATGAAACTAATTTGTTAGATAAAGGTATTCCTTCTTTAAAGGAACTTATATCACCTTCATCTTTTGAAGTAGATGCAGACTATATAAAGGTAGGTAAAAAATATGTTAGAAGTTTTATAATGCAAGGTTTCCCTGCCCAAGTTTATGTAGGATGGTTAGACAGTATTTTTAATTATGAAGGGGAAACAGATACAATTATTCATATTGATCCAACTGATGACAAGATAGCTTTAGAGGAATACACACGTAAAATAACACAATTTGAAGCCCAGCTTATGTCTGAACAAGAAAAAGGTAATATACGAAATATAACAAGGCTTAGAGATAAGATACAAGAGTTATATATGGAAAGAAGTAAGTTAGAAAGAAATACAGATAAATTATTCCAGGTTCAGATTGCATGTAATCTATATTCAGATAGTTTAGATGAATTAAATAAAGAGACTCAAAAAATTGATAATAAACTACGTGGAAGAAAAATGTATATGATGCCAACATATCTAAGACAAGATGATACTTATAAAACTGTTTCTCCTTATGGGAAAAGCTATGTAGAAGATATGTTTAGAAATTTTAATTCAGGAGCATTAACTTCCTGTTTCCCTTTTTATAACTCAGATATTAGACATGAAAAAGGTGTTTTTTGTGGGATTAATCTATCTACATGTTCTCCAATTTTAATTGATTTCTATGATAGAAGCAAACTTAAAAATTCGAATATTACTGTTATTGGGCAACCAGGAACAGGAAAAACATTCTTTGTATCTTTACTTACTATGAGAAGCTCAATAAGAGGAATTAGAACTGTTATTATTGACCCAGAGAGTGAATATGGAAGACTTACAGAAGCTCTGGGTGGTTCAAAAATTTATTTAGCTCCAGATTCTAAAGAGTGTATAAATCCATTTGACATAGAAGAAGAGGATGAACTGGATGAAAATTTCCTGCCAACAGGAATAAAGTTGGTTGATGTTAAGGGTAAAATTGCAGATTTATTAAACTTAATTGCTGTTATGGCTGGAGGATTATCTGGAGCTCAAACTTCAACAGTAGCACAATTATTACAAGAGTTGTATGGAAATTTTGGTATTACTAAAAATCCAAAATCATTATACGTAACAGAACCCTATTTTGATAAAAATACAAAAGAATTTATTCATGAGGGTAGAAAGAAAACCATGCCAATTTTTTCTGATTTTTATAATAGTTTATCTGAATATGCTGAAAAAAATTCAGACATGGAAGCAATGGATTTAGTAAGAGTATTAAAGATGTTTAAAAAAGGTGGAGTGTATGACTTATTTGACTGTTATACTTCTTCTAATATATCTAATTTTAAAAACTCTCCAATTGTCACATTTGATGTTAGTAAATTAGAAGAAAATATTTTAAGACCAATTGGTATGTATGTAGCCTTGTCTTGGACATGGGAGAAATTTGGTAAGAAAGACCCATACATAAACAAGAGAATTGTTTGTGATGAAGCGTGGATGCTTGTCTCTAAAAACATGGCTGGTTCTGAGTATTCTGCAAAGTTTCTTGAAACAGCTTCAAGAAGAATAAGAAAAAGAATGGGAGGACTTTTAGTTGCTTCTCAGAAGTTTACTGAATTTGTTGAAAGTACACAAGGTCAAGCCGTTTTAACTTCAGCAGAGACTAAAATATTCTTAGGGCAAGATACCACTGATATAGACTCTATTCAAAATATGTTTAAGTTAAGTGAAGGAGAAAAATTATTCTTACTTAGAGCAGATAAAGGAGAAATGTTAGTTAGAATTCAGGGAGAAAGCACAGTAGTTAAAGTATTGGCTTTTGACTTTGAGAAAAAATTAATAGAGAAAAGAACAGCCTAATGCAAGAAAGGAGATTGAAATGATAAAGAGAAAATTAAGAAAGTTTTTAGCTCTTGGATTATTAGGGATACTTACTTCTTCTACTTTAATTGGGGCAAATAATATAGATTCATATGCTCATAATACATATTTTATTTCAGTAACATTAGATGAGAGTTCTTATAATTATGTACCCAATGTAATTTTTGAACAAAATTCTTGGTCTGCCAATAAACATGCAGAAGCAGATTTAGGAAATTTTACAACAGTTTCTGAGCAATCAGACTCAGATATAAAATCAAAAAATCTTAAAGTGCCAATACTGAAATATGAAGGCATTAAAGATGAACAGGTAAAAGAAAACTATGATAGTGCAATGAAGGTAAAAGAGAATGATGAAGGAACAAAGGAAGATGACGCAACAAGAGGAAGTGGAGATGGAAGCAAATCATTAATTTTTACGTTCCCTGCACTACATGGGAAAGGACTTTTAGTTGATTCTGTAAATGCAAATGCAGAAGATGAAAAAAGAGCTGATTTAGTCGCAGATGTCTTAATTGGAGGTTTAAATAATGCTTTAAACTTTTGTTTAAGTTCTACAGAAGGGAATTTTACTATAGAGCAAATTAAGGCTTTTTCTGCTGACTTAGCAAATAAAGCTGTAAATAAATCAGGAAGTGTTTCTTTAGGGGAAGCTTCTTTTACAATATCTTCCGCATCAGATAAAGATCTTAAGAAGCTAATGGATGGGACTACAATAAAAGATTATATAAAAATAACTTCAAATAATAATGGAAGTATTATTGTACCAATGCAAATTTTTAAAGGGTATGTATCATCTGGGAGTAGAGAGCCTGAAAGAAGATTAAATAGTGATTATTATAAGCAATTAAAAGAAGGCGGAGATGTTAAATATTTAAATTGGAAACATGTAGTTCTTCAAGGAAATTATAATGCAGATGTTAAAAAGATTACATTTTCAAATGAAAATGAAATTTCTAAGCCAAATCAATTAACAATTATGGTTGGAGATTTCTTAAATGGAATGTTAAGTGGATTAAGAAGATTATTAGGATTATATGCTATGGAAGATTTAATGTTAAATACAGGGGTAAGAGATAACAATTATTATTATGGTATTATGCCAAATGCATGGATGAGTTCAGCAACTTTATTAAATATAGTATGCCAGATCATTGCTTGGAACTTAATAGGGTTTTCTATAGTAAGAATGCTTTTAAAAAGACAATTAGCTACAATCAACATAAGTGAAAAATTATCTCTTATGGAAGGTTTTAAAAACCTAATAATTACAGCCTTTTTATTATGTACATTCACTTTAATATTTCAAGGTTTCTTAAAAATAAACTATGAACTGGTAGATATGTTTGGGAAAAGTAGTAGCTTCTCCAGTTATATAGGAACAGCTCATACTATGAATAGTGGTTTAATAGCAACGATATTAATAAATATAGCTTTCTTTGTAATAAATATATATTTTAACTTTTTTTATGTTTTAAGAGCTGTTACAATTGCTCTACTTTATGCAGTAGCACCTCTTTGCATATTTAGTTTAAGTTTAGGTGGAAAATATGTACAAATATTTAGCAATTTTATGAAAGAATTAGTTTCACAAATATTTATCCAAACTTTCCATGCTATTTTAGTAGCATTTTTTACAAGTGTAAGTTCAACTCAAAAAATGAAAACTTTTGAATTGTTTGTTGTGTTTTGTTCCTTTATTCCTTTAACAAATTTTTTAAGGTCAAATATACTTGGTCTTCCATCAGGAATTACTGATCAGGCTGAAAGAATCTCTGGGATGGGAAGAGCTATTGTAGGTGGTGCAGTAGCTGGCGTAGTAGGAGAATCTGTTGGAGGTAAAGGTAAAACAGGAGGAGGAGTCGTTGACAATGAAATGATAGGAATGGGAATAAATAGTAGACCATCTTCTTTTTCATCTGCACTTAAAGATAAATATATTAATGGAAGCTCTTCTTATAATGGAATAGATAATAAAGATTTATTGAGTGGAATAGAAGATTCTAATAAATCAAATTACGCAACTCAAATTTATGGTGAGAAAAGTTCTTTTGATAAGGCAGTTGGTACAGCTAAGACAGTTGGAAATGTAGGTAAATCTGTTGGAAAGGCACTTGGATCAGCTGGAATGTCTATGGGATATGGTGCAATAGGTGATCATAGAGGAATGGAGAGGATGGGTTCTGGTGTAGCCAGTGCCACATCATCAATAAGAAATTCATTAGCGGGCAATAATCCAGATTTAAGTGGATTTGGGATTTCATCAATGTATGATAATGGAGAAAGTAATACAGCAGTTTATGACGCTCAAGTTGGTGAAAATGGAGTTAGATTTAATAATAGCTCCATTGATGATAGTACATATGGAAGAAATTTAAATGAAATGTATAATGTGTTTAATTCTAATGGAGAGTATTCAGATGATAAAGAGAAAGGATACTTAAGAGATAGTGCTAAACAGTATTACCAATCACAAGGTATTATAGGGGTTGGAACTGTATCAGGTGATAATGGAGAGAAACAAATGGCTGTTAATTTTGATAAAAGTATGGTAAGTAAGAATAGGAACTTCTCTTTGCGAGATATAGGAGAAATTAAACCATATGAACCAATGGCTAAGTCTACTAATTTAAAGAAAGATATAAAATAATATAAAAGAAATAGGACTGTTCTATCATTTTAGATTAGAACAGTCCTATTTCTTTTATATTTATGGAGATGAAAATCTATATTAAAATGTTCAGATTTTAATATGGAGGGATTTAATGAATAATGACGAGAGAAATCCTCAAGAAGAAGAGCAACAACTTAATAGAGAAATCTTAAATTCAATTAATAGAAAAAGAAAAAAAAGTTTTATGAAAAAAATACATAATGTAGGCAAAAAAATAAGTAAATTAGTATCAAACTTATTTTTGACTTTTTTTAAAACAATAATTTTACCTATTCTACCTTTGTTAATTGGATTTATCATAATAATTTTTCTTGTTTTCTTTTCTTGGGACTTAATTTTTAACAGTAGAGGTAAAACTATGGATTATCAAGAAGAGGATGTCACGCAATATAATCAAGTTGCCTTGGATGATAAAGGGGATATAACTTCTACAGATTTTAGTACAGGTAATAAAATAGTTCAGGCATTTTATACATTCTTTGCAGAAAAGTCTATTTGGGTGGTAGTAAAAGAGGATGGAATAAATGAACCTGTACAATTTAATTCAGAAGAATATGTAAAAAAATATGGTGAAAATGGGATGAGAGATAAGTATCAAAGAGAAAAGAAATTTTATTTAAATCCTAATGCTCTATGGTCCTTGGATGAATTTTTAAATAAAAATCAATTTAGGTTCCCTGAACAATTTGTCCAACCAGTCCAACATGATAAGGATACTTTAGAGTTAAAACAATTAACAGATAAAAATAGGAAGCTTACAGCCAAATCTAAAGAATATGATTTAAATACAAAAAAACCGAAAGCTAATGGTAAAAAAACTGAAGGTGTTTGGGATTATGGGTTTGGTTCAATTTTAAATTATAAAAAATTTAAGGAAGAATCAAAGAAAGAAGGTCTTTTCTCTGAAATAGAGATTTGGGATATAGAAAATGAGACAAAAGTAAAAGTTCCAATAGATGAAGCTGAAGATATGGTTAAAAGTGATAGATATACATCTTTTAATAGCTCTTACAAAAACAAACTATATTCTAAAAAAATGCCCGAGAGAGATGAAACAGTTTATATGATAGATCAGGTTACAAGCCCTCTTGGATTAATAAAAAATAATATAGTACAGGAATGGGTTGACACTAATGAGACTTTTACAGCATCTGAGTCTTTTACAAAAACAGTAACAGTTGGAGGGAAACCTAAAAAAATAGAATTTAATGCATATGTAACAGGTAATATACAAAAGTTTGAAGCAAGATATGAAGGTGAGCCTGATGCTTCTCAACTTGTAGGAGGGCAGTATTTTGAAGATTACATAGGTAACTATACAACATATGTTCCGAAAGAAGTTTTAACTTCTTTTAATTTTAAGGACAGAACAGGGAAAACAGATAAGGAACTATTAAAATTACTTGATAGAGGAGCCTTTGGAGAAGGTTCAGCAGAAGGAGGAACATCTTCTGGAACAGTTGACTTAGGAAGTTTTAAATTAGGTTCTGGAGCTTCTTCAGATAATTATAAAAAAGCAATGCAGTACTATGACATCTTTAAAAAGTATGGAGAAATGTATGGAGTAGACCCAAAACTATTAATAGCTATAGCATGTCAAGAATCGGGAGGTAGCCATGAATCTTATTTAGGTGCTTCAAGGTGTGCCAGTGCAGGATGTGGTATTATGCAGATAGAGCAACCAGGGAAGACTATAACTAAATCTACAGCATTTAACCATAATACAGGGCAGATGGAGACGATGTCTATAAATATGGGTACTGTAACAAGTATAGATGGAAATATAAAAGCTGGAGCTATGCTCCAAGCAGAACGTATGAAAGCTCAGAACTATAATATAATTTTAGCTTTGCAGACTTATAACTATGGTACAGGTGTAGCTAATATTATGATAAAAACATATGCTCAAGCAACAGGAAAAACTCCTGAAGAGGTAAGGAATAATCCAACTGATTTAGGATGGCTGGCATACAGAGCTGACATAAGTGATAATCCAGGTAAGTACATAAATGGTTGGAGTCATAGTAGGTATGGAGATAAGCAATATGTAGAACATGTTTTAAGGTACTATGTTGCTGATGGAGACAGTGGGATATGGGTAAAAAAAGAAGATGGTTCTACTGTGACAATTTCTCCAGATGGTAAGTTTGAAATTGGTTCTGGAAGTGGTGGAAGTTCTGGTGGTTCAGCAAGTTCAAAAGATGGATGGCTAAAAGGCATTTGGGAAAAATTGAAGGAAGGCTGGAATAAGTTATTCCCAGAATTTGAAAAACCTCTAAGTGAAAGACGACTTGAATTTTCTAATAAATATCCAGAGAATCAAATACAAAATGTGATAAAAATGATGTTTGTAATGGAGGAAAGAAAATATATCACAGAATATGAAGATTTTACAGATGAACAATGGAAGAAAAAATATATATTATTATTTACTAATCCATTAGGAGATTCTTGGGGTAGTGGAAATGGATCAAACCAAAACATAGATGTAGCATCCATATTCCCAAAAGGTTTCGAGGCTCCAATAGATGTATCTCCAGTCACTATAGGTAAACCATTTGATCAAGTTCATCAAGGAATTGATTTGGTAGCTATAAAAGGAACAGAAGTAAAAGCCATTTCAGATGGGAAAATAATAGAAGTAAGTAGTAACTCAATAAAAATACAACATGATGGAACCACTCAGACTTATTATTCTAATCTACAAGAAGTATTAGTTAAACAGGGAGATTCGGTTTCTAAAGGTCAGGTAATAGGTAAAACAGGAGGAGGTAAAGAAGGAAATGTTCTACACTTAGAATTAAGTATAAATGGAGCTAAACAAGACCCATCTTGGATTGTAACTGGAGATTTTATTGCAGGAGACTATAATATTAATGCATCAGATGCAGAGATAATTAAAAAGGTAATAGATCTTGGAAGAACCAAAATTGGTTGTCCTTATGTTTGGGGAGCTAAAGGTCCTAATTCATTTGACTGTTCTGGGTATACAAAATGGCTTTATAAACAAGTAACTGGAGTTAGTATAGGGGATGGAACTACTGGCCAAGTTAGTACTATGAGGAATTTTAAAGTAGATATAAATAATATCCAACCAGGAGATCTACTTTATAGAATAGGTGGCTCAGGTAACCATGTTGTTATGTATGTAGGTAATGGTAAATGTATGGAGGCTATGGGGACTAAATGGGGAGTTGTATATAGCGATTTTTCTAAATGCAAATCAAGAGGTCTAAATAAGGTGTATAGACCTATAGCTTATATAAATTCTAAAAAAGGCATAAAAAATTAAAAATAAATAAATATATTAAAATTTAATAAAATAATGTTAAAATATTAAAAATAAATATAAATATATAATTTAAACAAAATAAAATATTATTTTTAATATTTAAGATTAAAATAAAAAAATATATTATACTATTTAATAATAAAATAAATAAAGTTATTATTTTTATTGCGATTGTCTATAATAAAAAGGTTTTATAATAAAATCAAAATCATAAATGAGTTGGGGTGATTAAGTGTACATAGCCTTAGAAAAAAAGATGTTTATCTCTTTAGTTATTATAGTTATGTTACTTTCTGTTTTTTCTGTTCAGTCATATGCTATAAATGAACAAAAAGTAGAACCTATAAAAAATGAAGACATATATAATAATACAAAAGGGAATAAAAATGGTGGCTATATGACTGGTGATGATGTAATGGAAAAAGTAACGATGGATGAATTCTCCGATAGAATTGAAAAAAAGGGATTTGAAATAATAAAGTTTATGAAAGTATTCGCTAATCCATTCTTTACAATTTGTTTTATAGTAGCTCTTATATTTACAGCTATTGGAGCATTTTGTAAAAGAGGAGGTCTTTTATGGGTTGGTATTAGTGCTATGATAATAGTAGCATTTTCATACACTGCTGTCATATATTCTTCTGATATCCTCAGATGGGTTCAAACTTGGATAGTTAGTTAAAGAGTTTAATTTATAATAAATAAAAGACAGTATCTTTACATGTAAAGATACTGTCTTTTTATCTTAAAAAACACATTAGTTTTGTTTAAATACTTTTATTTCTTTATTCAGATATTTGACTATTTTATAATAAAAACCATTGTCTGAAAGATAAATGTATTCTTCTTCTGTAGGTGTTAGATTATAAGAAATTACCTGTTTTATATTCCCTATTTTTTTACTATTTCTTTTTATAGCTTTATTTATATCATTAGGAATTTTAATTTGGGGTGATTCACTATATATTTTAGTATATATATTATTTTTAGTTAATTTAAAAACATTTATCACATTATCAAATTTAACTTCAAAGTTAAAAGTACCTTTATCAGTATTAATTATTTGACCATTTTTATAAGTTTTAGAAATAGATTTTATCTTCCCATATATATTTTTATTATCCTCAGATATATGTCTTATTATCTCTGCATATACTCCATTTAAATTGTCTTCAATTCCATTTTTATAAACCATTTTTCTATTTGGAAGAGTTTGGTTTATCCCAACAATTTTTAATGCGTTATTATTATTAGATAAATAAACATCATACTCCCCTTTTGTTGTAATTGTGTTATAAATAAAAAACTTTTTATATAAAATTCCTTCTTTATTAACTCTTCTTACTGTTCCAATATCTTTAAAATTATTTATAGATTGAGTAACCTTAGAATCTAAGACTCTATTAGGATATATAATAGTATCCACACTTAGTATAAATACAATCATTAAAACAAACGACATGCATAATAGTGTATGTTTGCTAAAGGCTTTACTTTTGTATGCTCTATATAAACCATAAGGAGGCAATAGAATTAAAAACATCCAAATATGATTTTTCTTTCTTATTTCATGCCTGTTATTACTGTCAATTAAAAATTTCTCAAATATATCTTTAATTTTAGATTCTTTCATTTAAACTCCTCTCTTTTTCTTTTATGTAATTATATACCTATTGAAAGATAACTATAATAAAAGTTGTTCCTATATATCACTGCAATTTAAGTATCCATGCTAAGATATTTTAATCACCTATTTTTTAGCTAATTTGAAAATATTATAATATTTTCAAATTATAAAAAAAGAAATCTCCTTATATAATAAAAAAAATGTTTTTGTCTTTAGGCAAATATAAAAAAGGGGAGAGTATTGTGAGAAGAAAAGATTCTAAGAGGATTGAGAATAACCAAAAAGTATATAATTTATTAGAAGAAAGTAGAAAAAGAGTTCTAAATGAGGATGAAATTGAAATAATAAAAAATATGCATACAGGATATGGAGGAATTAGTAATAGTACTCAATTTTTTACTCCAGAAGTAGTAATAAATTATATGTTAGATTCTTTAGAATCTACAGGATTTAAGGGAGGTAAAATCTTGGAGCCTTCTTGTGGAAATGGGAAATTTGTGAATGCTTTAATTTCAAGATTTGAAAATGTAGAAATTACTTCAGTTGAATTAAATAATGAGTTATATTATCTAAATAAAATTTGTTACCCAAATGTAAATGTAATAAATGGAGATTGTTTGGACTATTTAAAAGAATTTGAAGGTGAATTTGATCTTGTCATAGGAAATCCTCCATTTGGCAAGAGTCATAAAAGAGATAGTTTTAAATTTGGGAAATCTTCATTAGAGTCTTATTTCCTTGAATTATCTTTAAGAGCACTTAAAGAAGGAGGTTCTCTTATAATGGTTCTTCCTGATTCAATTTTATCTTCAAATAAATATTTTAATTTAAGAAAATTTGCAATTGATAATTTTAGGCTTGTTCAATCTATATCTTTACCAACAACAACATTTTATTTTTCTGGTACAAGTGTTAAGACTTCTATTTTACATTTCGAAAAAAAAGACTGTAACAATAAAAATTACTCTGTTTTTATGGCAATGGTAGATAAAATTGGATGGGACAGTAAAGGTAATAAAAATGAAAATGTGCTAATTCCTGTTTATAATGAATTTAAAAAGTTTTGTCAAATCGAAAAAGATATATCTTAATTAAGATATATCTTTTTCTTGTAAAAGTTCATATTTAGTTCCAATGCTCGATTTTTCTATTTTAATTTTATTGTGAGATGATAATTCTTCTAATTTAGAAATTATGTCTGCTATAGATAACCTTCCTCCATAAGAGGAAGAAATTTCTTTGATTTTTAAACCTAATTCAAATGAATTTGTAGGCAACATAGATATCAAAATAGAAGCTAATTTGTCATCATCTTTTATTCTTTTTAATTCATCAAATGGGTCAAGAGTATTTGGAGCTTTAGAAAAAGAAGCCCTAAATCTTATAGGGTAAGTTTTATTTAATGTAGCTGAACTTATATATCCATGGCCAGATGGTAAATCTGGAAGTTTTTTTGTTTCATCAACCGTTAAATTACCCTCTGATTGAGCTATCTTCATGTCTTCTTGGTTTGTCAATCTTAGAAAAATCTTGGTATTCAATTGAGATACTAAGGTGCTATCTAAATTATTAGGTTTTTGTGTTGCTAATATTAAATAGATACCAGATTTTCTTGATTCTTGAGCTAACTCAGTAAGTATTTTTTTTACAGGTAAAATTTTTTGACTTTTGTTTGGGGCAAATCCATGAGCCTCGTCTAACATACAAAAAAACGGAGGAAAGAAATCTTCACTATTGTTAAGATAATTTTTTCTAAAGGAATATAATTTTCTTAATAGATAAGAAGCTATCATTTTTAATCTTTTAATGTCTCCTCTTATAATGGCCCATTTACCATTTAATAAAGTCTGCTTTACTACAGAGATATCTTTTGTAAAGATATTTGTATTTTCCAAAGATACGCATTTCCAAATTAAAGCCTGCAAAGAAGCAACTCCTGAAATTTTATCTTTATATTTATAATAAAGATCTAATTCCTTAGAATTTAAATTATCTTCAGGAGTTTTCTTTTTTGACCACTTGTTTTGTTCAACTTTCTCAAAAGCATTTTTAATTGAACTTATCTTATGTTGGAGATGTTTTAAAGTATCTCCTTTTTGGTATAATACTTCAAGTATATTTTTCTGTGGCTCTGTTAGTTCTCCAACATATTCAAATAATGAAAATAGTTCAAATATGCCAAGTTCCTCAAATTTAATGCCAATATCTTTTCCAATTTCAAGTACGTTGTATTTTTTTTCAAAATTATAATTTAAAGTAGAGCCTAAATTGTCAGAGTGTTTATTAAAATCAAATTCGTTATGGGGGTCAAAAGCTAATCCTGGTATATTTAATCTCATCAACTCTTCAATTAATACTCTAATTGCAGAAGATTTTCCAGAACCAGAAGAACCAAATAAGCCAATATGGGGATTTTCTCTAAATGAATGGTGATTAAGAAAAAGAGGTATACCTTTTTGATTAGATACAGAACCATTTTCCCATAAAGGAGAAACATTTCTAATATTATCAGGTAATTCATTTTGGCTATGTTCAGTTCCTTTTATTATACCAATAGTCATACAATCAGCTTCATTTACATTATTTACGATATATTTGATTTCATCATATGTAGCATGAAACACATCGCTATTTGGGAGAATAGGACAGGGGATTTCTTCTAATAACTTTACTTTTGCAATATATGTTATTTCATTAAGGTTAAATCCTGCATGTTCAGCAACATTAAGTGAGCACCCTTTTGGTAAAAGTTGTTCATCTATAATTGGGATAATTGAAGTCTCAATAACTTCGCAAGGAACATTTCCTTGAACCTTATCTTTTATTATTAAGTATTCATTTTGAATAAATGCTTTGTTTTGATTTACTATATTTAGATATTTAACTCCAGTTGCTCCAAGTACGATCCCTTTTTTTAAGTTGTTTACCATTATAATATTATAATCCTTTCATTTTATTTATAGTTGTTATACTTGTTTCTTTATCTTGAATTAATTTATAATTTGTTTTAGCTATATCAATCAAATTATTATCATGAGTAGATATGATTGTTTGTTTTCCAGTATAGTCTATAAGATTAGATACAAATTCAGCGACTTTTTCAGAAAAGATTCCTTTTGAAACAAATTTAGTTGGCTCGTCAAATACATTGGGAGCAAAATTATTATCAAGAGTTTTACCAATTGCCATTAGTAAAGATAATGCTATTATATCTGTTAAACCACCACTATCTTCTTCTGCTGGATTAATTTCCTTCTCTTTTCCATTAGCTTTTTTTATAATTTTAACCTCTGAAGTAGGGGTTCCATCTTTACTATCTAAGACTAATTTTACTTTGTATCTGTCTCCAAAAATATCTTGGATAGAGCTTGTAGCTAATTGAGAATATAATTCACTTGCGTTTATTCTTGCCTCAGAGCAAGATTCCTCAATTAACATTTTTATAGTAAGATAATCTTGGTATTTTTCAGAGAGAGTAACTAATTCTGACTTCTTGTTAGAAATAGATTCATTTAGAATTTCAATTTTACCCATTTTTAAAGCAATAGAATTCTTAGTTGTACTTATGTACTCTTCTATTCTTTTTAATTTATTACAATCATCCATAAAAACATCTCCTTTTTAGTAAAAAATTAATATGTTTAATCCTATTAAATATCTATATAAATATAGTTAAAACATAAATTAATTACTACAAATTTAAAAATAAAAAAGTATATTTTTATATTGTTTATATAATTATAAAATTTATATTTTTTATAGTCAATAAAATAATAAAAAAAATGATTATAAACTATATTATTATATCTAAAAAAGTTTTAATAATATTAAAAGAGAAAGAGGAGTGAGTTAATTTGAAAATTGAAGAGTTGAAATCTAATAGCGGAGTACAAAAAATATTATGTAATGTGGATGTTGTAGAAAATATGACAAAAAAGAAAGATAAGTATTATTTAAAAATGGATTTTAGTGATTCAACTGGCAAGGTAAGTATTATGATTTGGGATAATGATCCAAATTATGAATACTATAAAGGACTAAATTATGTTTTAGCTGAAGCTTCTTTAGAATTTGTTAAAGTTAATTCTGGAGGATATGAAGAATATGCTCTCCATGATCTTGTTGTTAAGGAAAGACCTTCTATTACAGATTGTGTGGACAAAGAAAGATTAAAAGATGAGTTGAGAGACATAATTAAAGGCATAAAAGATGAATCTTTAAGAAATATTTGTTTTGGGGTTTGTAAAGAAAAAGAAATATTAAATGGATTATTTGAGGCTCCAGGCTCAGAGCAAAGTGCTTATTCTTTTAGTGGAGGAGTTTTAGCACATATAGTTAGGTTATGTAAATTGTCTATAGTAATTGGTAATGTTTTTAATTCTTGGACTTTTAATAAAGAAGGTTTTAATGAAAAAATAAATGTTGATTTATTGATAACAATTTCTATTTTGCATGATTTAGGTAATATAGAAGCTTTAGAGATAAAAGATGGCATTGTTAAAAAGACAATAAAGGGAAAAATGTTTGAAAACTCTTACTTAACATCTAAAATATTGAACAATATTTTAGATAAGTATGGAAGCAATTTAGAAGAGTCTCATCGATTATTATTAGAACATGCAGTTACGTCATCTAAGGGGAAACAGTCCTATGGAGCAATTAATACTCCAAGAACAAAAGAAGCTAATTTATTCCATAATATAGAAAAGATAGATATATTAATGGGAAATTTTGAATTTATGAACAGATGCTCATTAGATGGTGATTTTGAAAAGTTGTTTGATAAACTTTATTGTTTGTGGGATTTTGAATAAGAAAAGTTTAGAAAATAAATAAAAAGGTCAAAGATTTTAACTAAGGGGGAACTTATTATGATTAAAAGAGAGCGAAATGAAGAGAAAACAAATGAGTTATTACAAGGATTAAAAGATAAAAACGTAACAATAGAAAATATTGATAAATATTTAAATGAACAAGGAGTAAGTGTTGATGTACATGTTGGTAGACATAGAAATAAAGTTAAAATAAATCCTGCTTTATTTGGAGTAGATATAGAACAAAATGAGGAACTAAAATCTTTTTTTACTGATTATATGAAGCCAGGAGCATTATGCTTTATTCCTCAAATCTATGAGAAAAAATTAGCAACAATAGAAAGTTCTTTAAGAACAAAAAAAATGGAAATGGCAATTGGTTATTATGGTAAATACATGCCAATAGAAGTTTATTATGAATATGAAGACTTTGTTGAAATGAAAAAAAAGGAATACTTTAAATTGAGAGATGAGGTTGTTTCTATTTGGAATAATTTAATGAGTTCGTTTGAAGCTAAATTAGATAACTCATTAGAAGCATTATCTGCAATTTCAAAGGAAGAAATAAAAGAAACAATAATGAAAAAAATGCCAACAAAAGATAAATATTATAATAGTTTTTATGTTGAAACGTCTTTAAAGGCTTTCCCTATAATGGAAAATATTGGCTTGTTTGATGAGAAATTAGAAGAAAAGGTTAGAGAAGAAGTTAAAAAAGATAGCATAAATGCTATATATGAGATTATATCTCAAATCATGGGAGAAGCTTTTAGTTGTATTAATAAGGCATACAATTTCTATAATAAAAATGGACACATTACCAATAAGTATCTTATTTCTCTTCAGAAACTAATGCATAAAATGGCATCAAAAAATATATTAAAAAATAAATTGATTGATGACATTATATATACTATAAAAGAGTTAATAAAAGATGAAAAGTTAGAAGATATAGCTGAAGGGTTAGAAGTTGTATTAGCTCAAATATATTCTTTTGCTAAGGATATTGAAATTGAATCTTTATTAGATTTAAGTGATTGTGAATTAGATGAAGAACAACTTCTTTCTTTATATGATTTAGTTAGATAAAATTAAAAATATTTTTTATGTAGAGGATACTTCTTAAATTTTAGCTAAAGTGCTTTATTTTAAAATTATTATTTATAAATATTTTAAATACTCCAATCTCGATATAATTAGAGTGGAGTATTTAAATTTATTTTAAAACAGAAATAGATTAAGATTAGTGGGGATGCGATAGATATTAGATATTATAGATGATTAGCTCAAAAATACTATAAAATAGAAGAATTTTAAAAAGTTTAAAGCCACTTAATTTTATGTTAATATAAAATTATAAAGTATTTGGAAGGAGTGTATAAAAATGGGAGATTTCTTTATTGAGGAATGGTATTTCGTAATTTCACCAGACCAAAAAATAGTAGATTTTGAAGAAACTACTACTTTTATTAATGGCTTACAGGTAAAATTTAAAATAAGTGAAAATTATTGGTACAAAGAAATAGAAATAGAATATATGATATATATTCCATATTCTAATTCAATTTTTACAAAAGAATATATTAAAGAATTTGATGTAAATAATCCTTCTGATAACGATGAATTTTGCGATGAATTAGCTAACCTAAGAGTGGGAATAGAGGATGGTATAGAAAAATACTTAAAAGATAAAAAAAAATTAATAGATGTAGAATATTAAAATCTCTTTGCATATAAAGAAGAAGTCATTTATTAATTTAAATGACTTCTTCTTTATTATTAAATATGTCTTTTTCTATATTTTTAATAAGCAAACAGTAGTTATCTAAATTGTTTAAAGAATCCTTTTCCTTTTTTTCTTTTTCGGATAATTCATTACTGCGTCCATTTATATACATTTTTTTGAAAATAAATAAAAAGGATATTATAGCTTTGTTTTTTGCTCTTATTATATTTTCATCTGTAATTTGATTCAAATTTTTTACATTGTCTTTTAGAGATAAAAATAACTGAATAATTAGGTTGTAATATATATTTGTACAATCTAATTCTTCAAAGAAAGAGCAATTGAAAATATTTTGTTTCTCAAGTTGATTAAAAGTATTTTTCTTCAAATTTGATGTGATGAACCCTCCCATATCTAATAAATATATATAATGCTTTGATAATTTTACTTTAAAATCACATGTTAATATTTTAGAATAGAATTTTTTTAGTTCTTTGATTGTACTAAAAAGTCCATAAATTGGGAAAATAAGGTCATCAGAAAGAACACGTTCTTCTCTCAACCATGAATTCATTTTATTAATGTAATCTGCTCTGACTTCAACTTGTTTATAAATGCACTTATAAAATATACATTCATAACATATTTCTCTTATAGTTATAGCTAATATGGTTTGAACAATGCAAATAAAAATGTATAAAATTAAAATTTCGAAAATAAAGATTTTATCTCACTCCTTTTTTATTATATTTATTAAGTTTTTATTAACTAAAAACAACCTTATTATTAGATAAACTTTTTCTAAATGTTTTTTAATGTATACACTCTAACATTTCTTTCCTGTATACATTACTATAAACTATTTTCTTTGCAGTTATATCCATTTCTGATTTAGCTTGTTTTTCTTTATATGAAAATGTGTCAATGTGTTTATTAAGGGCTATTAAACTTTCATTCATGGCATCTAAAGCCTCTTTTAATGTTTTTATTTCAGATACTAAATTTTCTCTATCAGCTTCTAATTTTTCTTTTTCAGATGATGTTTCTTGCATTATGCTAATGTATTCTTTTTCATGTCTATCTAATTTTTTAATTAATTCTCTAATTATTGTCAAATCAATTTCTCTATTGAACCCATATTCTATTTTATATAATGTTATTATTTTCGTATCTCTTAAATCTGTTATTAAGATAATATTGTCTACTAATCTAAAATTCGTTTCAGTGTACCTATCATTAAAACGTCCTGTATAAATTAATTTGCTTTGTTCAAACATCTTAGTTAAATCTTTCTGATGTTGTTCTTTGTTAAAATTAAGATCCTGCTCTATACAATCTTTCTCACATTTTTTTATTCTTTCTACATATCTTCTTAATGCATGGTTAGTCACATTTATCATCCTGTTTTCTCCTAATCTTTGAATTTTTTAATAATATATATACTTAGGTGAGACCCTCTTTTTTATATTTGTTATTACCTTTAAACTTAATATTAGAACCCCTTATCCTTTTAGATGTGTCCAAGTTCTGTTTTTTAACTAAAAAGATAAGAAGGGCAATTAAATTTAGTATATTTTTAATAATTCCTTATAATTTGATTTATTTATGAATAGATATATTTTCCTCTATATTTTTAATAAGTAATTTATACTTATTTAGATTATCTAACATGTATTCTTCTTCTTTAGATAAATTTTTGTTTTTATTCATATATACTTTTTTGTAAAAGTTTAGAAATTCTATAATAGACTCATCTATTTCTTTAACTATTTCAGACCTTCCATTGGCAACATAATTTTTATATGTTTTAATCGTATTTTTTAATTCCAGGAATAATCGAATAATTAAGGTATAGTATACATTGTTATAATCTAATTCCCTAAATATAGAGAGGTCAAATTCATATTTATTAATTAGCTCTTTTTTTGTTTCTTTGCTTAAATTATTTTTTATAAAAGAATCTATCTTTAAGCTTTCTACATAATCCCTTGATAATTCTATTAAAATTTTATCACTTGATAAAATTGAAAATGAATTATGAAACTTTTTTATTATAAGTTGGATTCCATATATAGGTATTAGAAACTCAGCTTCAATATCAAAATATTCGTGTGCAAAAAAATACATTTCTTTTTTATAATTAGGATCTACATTAATTTTCTTATATATATTATTTGTTTTAAAAAAACGTATACTTCTTAAAATTAAATAAAAAATAAGTTGAACAATTATTAATAAAAAAAATGTAATAATTAATAATAAAATAGTCTTTAATAAGATCATTTTCCTGCGTTTTGCTACTTAAAATATGCTCAATTTTTTATGAGTAGCTCTCCTTTCTTTTATTTTAATCAGGTTGAGTTAATAAGTCAGACTTTTGTATAATTCAATATTAGCATCAATTTTTAAAAAGTGCAATATTTTATATAGTCAACAAAAAGTGGAAAAAAGTATACAAATATTATATAATAAAACTATGAATATAAAAAAGAATTAAAAGGTAGGAGATATTATGGGGCAAATATTAGAAATGTTAAAAGAGAATGGTCTTTATTTAGAGAATATAGATAATCAAACAGAAGAAATGTGTCTGATTGCAGTAAGACAGAATGGGTTAGCCTTAAAACATGTAAAAGATCAGACTGAAGAAATATGTTTAGAAGCAGTTATTGAAAATACAAATTCATTATATTATGTAAAAAGACAAACAGAAAAAGTATGTATTGAAGCAGTAAAAAGAAAAGCATGGTCTTTAATATATGTAAAAGATAAAACATATAAATTATGTTTAATGGCTGTAAAGCAAGATGGTTATTCTTTAAAATTTATAAATAAAAAAGAACTTAATCTTTCAGACGAACAAATGAGAGATATTTATATAGAAGCAGTAAGACAATCAGGTTTTTCTTTACAATTTATAGAAGAACAGACAGAAGAGATTTGTCTTGAAGCAGTTAGAAGTAATGGATTGGCACTTGGTTATGTAAAGAATCAGACAGAAGAAGTTTGCCTTGAGGCAGTTAGAAGTAATGGATGGGCCTTACAGGATGTAAGATGGGATGAGCTTAATTTATCTAAAGAAAAAGAAGAGTTAGTTAGTATAGAAGCAGTCAAGCAAACTGGACATGCTTTACAATATGTGAAAGAACAGACAGAAGCTATTTGTTTAGAGGCAATTAATCAAGACGTAAAATCTTTTTTCTATGTAAAAAATCAAACAGAAAAAATATGTATTAATTCCTTAAAACAAACTGGAAGTATATTTAGGTACATAAAGGATGCAAGGAAATACATCAAGAAATTTGATATCAGATTTTTAGTTGAGAGTGGAAAAGTCCGAGGAGTAGTAGCTATGAAAATAGATGGAGTATGGAGATTTACATTAGGTTGCCAAGATAATATTACTAAAGAGACTTTTATATATAAGATATATAATACAAATGGTGGATTTGATCCAGAAGAAGGTGTAAATGTTCATAGAAAATTTTATCTTAAATTTTTAAATCAATTTGTAAATATATAAAATAGGGTTTCTTATAGGAGGCCCTATTTTATATATCGTGAAGAATTTGAATTTATCAAGGATATTAATATTAAAACATTAATTAGGGAGGATATTATATGGGATTAAATAGCGAGTTATATAATAAATATATTTTTAAGCTTAAAGAAAATGGTTATAACTTGAAGGATATAAAATGGGATGAGCTTAATCTATCTAATGAAGAAGCTTATAACTTATATTTAGAAGCTGTCAGCAGTAATGGAGAAGTTTTGAAATTTGTTATTTGGGACAAGTTTAATTTCTCAGAAGAACAAATATATAACTTATACTTAAAAGCAGTAAAAAGAAATAGTAGTGCTTTGGAATATGTATATATTTTTGAAAATTTAACAAAAACTCAAAAAGATAGATTGTTTAAAGAGACTATTACGGAATTTGAGGCAATAAGACATATAAAAAATCCAACAGAAGAATTATGTTTAGAAGCAGTTAAACATAATGGGGCAAATCTACATTTTATAGAAAATCAAACTGAAGACATGTGTATTAAAGCTATCAATCAAGATTGGGAAAATATTATATATGTAAAAAATAAAACTGATAGAATATTATCAGAAGCTATTAAACAAAATGGATATTTGTTAAAAGATATAAAAGAGCAAACCGAAGAAATTTGTTTAATGGCTATAGAACAACAACCTTTAGCACTTCAATATGTAAAGGTTCAAACAAAAAGGATATGTATGGAGGCTATAAAACAAGACAAAGGAGCTTTGAGATATGTAAAAGACAAAACTATGGTAAGTAATAATTTAGATAGCAATATCTCAAAAAAACAAACTTATGAAGACTGTCTTGAATTAGTAAAACAAAATAAACCAAATACAGTTATTCTAATCCAAGAGAAAAAATCCTATGAAAATGATAATTTAATTAAGGAAATAAAGTCACTTATAGAAGAAATTTCAAATGAATTAAAGACAGATGTCTTGTTGATTTTTAAAGAGCTATTAATTGAATTAAAAATGGGTGTAATAGATTTTTCAAGTAATCTAAGAAATTCCTTAAAAGAAGTTATAAAAAAGTAAGTTATATAGTATAACAAACAAAATTACAAAATTGGATTAAAAATTTAATATATTTGGGAGGTTAAGATGATTAAAAATTACTTATGCAAAGATTGTAAAGATAACAATAACGGATGGTGTAAGAAAAGAAAAATGCAAGGCTTAAAGAATATAACAGAATGTACTTTTTTTACAAGACTTCATGATGAAGAAAATTTAAAAGATGATAATATAGAAGGATCTAAATCATATGGGAAAAGAGAGTTATCTTATCTTTTATGTAGAAAAATTATTGAATTAGAAAATAAAGGTAAGGATAATTTGTCAATTGAAGAGCTAAAGAAAATAATGGTTGATATTAATAAGATATTAGATGTTGAAGAAGAAATAAAAGGAATATATATACAATGTCAAATAGATAAGGATATTTTTAATAGTAATAAAAGAATAATTGATAGTTGGATAAATAAAGGAAATTTTGATATGATATAATAAAAATAATAAATAGTCCGAGAAAATAAAAATAGGAGAGGGGTATATTATGAATAAAAGTATAGAAAAATGCAAAGCAAGTTCTATTATATTAGCAGAAAAAGATGGAGTTTCTCTATGTTTTGAACCATTAGAAGAGATTGAAATGGAAGAGGTATTACTGGAAGAGAAGGAGGGGTTTTCTCTTTACCAGAAAGTAGAAAAAAATAGTTTATTAGAAAATAAAAGTTATAATGAATTAAAAAAGTATATTGATTTGCTAAAAGATACAGAAAATCAAACAGAGGAAATGTGCATGGATGCAATTAAGTTTTGCTGGCAAACCCTAATGTATGTAAAAAATCAGACTAAAGAAATGTGTATAGAAGCAATAAAGCAAAACCCTGTAGCTATATTATATGTTAATGAGAAAAGCTTTGACATATGTATGGAAGTATTAAATCAAGATGGTTTATTGCTTAAGTATATAAAACTTGATGAGATTAATTTAACTAAAAAGCAGATTCATGATTTATGTATTATAGCAGTAAGAAATAATGGCTTTGCCTTAAAATACATACAGGAACAGACAACAGAAATATGTTTAGAAGCAGTTAAGAATGTTAAAAAGGCAATTAAATATATTAAATTTGATTCAGTTAATTTAACAGATGAAGAAGTTGAAAATATATGGGCTTTATAAATATATAATTAATTAGGATAAGGGGAGGAAAATAAAATGAAAGAAAATAAAATATACTCTACTACATTAAGTAATCGTAAAAACTACAATTTACCCTTTTACTTTATTAGTGTTGAAGGTATTAACCTTACAGATGAACAAAAGGATATTTTGTATACTGAATTAGTTAAAAAGTGATGCTTAGAAGATGAGGAATTTAAATTTAGTTATTTTTATTAAATAAAAAGTGTTTTACATAAAAAATTAATATAATAAAAGGAGAGAATGTTATGAATTATGAAAGATTATTAAAATGCTTAAAAAAAGCTGGTCTTGAAAAAGGTATTGAAGAGAACCAAACAGAAGTGCTTTGCTGTGAAGGAGTAAAACAAACAGGATGGGCCTTACAAGAAGCAAGAGGGGATGAGTTTCATTTATTTAAAGAAAAAAAGAATTAGTTTGTATAGAAACAGTAAGACAAAGTATACACTGAAGATTGTGGATATAATGGAATTCACAGAGCAAAGAGAGCTATCTAAATTAAAAGATAGCTCTCTTTATTTATTTGGTATTAGATAAGCTAATTATATAACTAACTCAATTAATTATATTTTATATAAACAACAAAATTGATATAATTATTATAAATAAAATCAAAAAATAATATGATAAATATAAAAAAAGTATTATAAAAATAAAATTTAAAAGGGGGAAATATAAATGAAGGAAGTAAGTTTAAATAGGATAAGAAGGAATCCATGGGAATTTGAATATGCACAAACCCAAACTTATGAGATGTGTATAGAAGCAGTAAAGCGAAAAGGGGTGTTGCTTAAAGATGTAAGGTGGGATGAACTTAATCTAAATGATGAGCAAATATATAACTTATGTATTATAGCAATTAAGCAAGATGGCTTTGCTCTTAAATATGTGAAATTAGATGGATTTTTAAAAGAACAGCTTGATGAACTATATCTTGAGGCTGTAAGAAATTATGGATTATCACTTCAATATGTAGAAGAACAAACATATGAAAGGTGCTTAATAGCAGTTAGAAAAAATGGAGATGCACTAAAATATGTAAAGTGGGATAAACTTAATTTAACTAAAGAACAAATATATGAATTATGTAAAGAAGCAGTAAAACAAAGTGGAGAGGCCCTTGGGTATGTAAAGTGGGATAAACTTAATTTAACTAAAGAACAAATATATAGCTTATGTATAGAGGCAGTCAAACAGAATGGATATGCTTTAGAGTTTGTAGAGGAACAGACTGAGGAGTTATGTAAAGAAGCAGTCAAACAAAATGGAGAAGCACTTCAGTATGTAAAAAATCAAACAGAAGAGATTTGTATTATAGCAGTAAGGGAATATGGCACTCTTCTATCATTTGTAAAGGAACAAACCGAAAGAATCTGTATAGAGGCAGTTAGAAATACTGGAAGAGCTTTACCATTTGTAAAAGAACAGACTGATGAAATATGTCTTGAAGCAGTTAAAAAAAATGGATTATCTTTATATTGGGTAAAGAACCAAACAGATAAAATATGCTTAGAAGCGATCAAGCAAAGTAGATTTGCATTAGAATATGTAAGAGATAAAAACTTAAATGAACTTGGTGTTAGAATTTTTAAAGGTAAAGATAAAGTAAGAAGTATAATAGCCATTAAAGAAAATGGAGTATGGTTATTTACTATAGGTTGCCAGAAAAATATTACTAAGGAAAAGTTCATTAATAGAATTTATACAGAAAATGGTGGATTTAACTTAAAGAGAGGTGTTAATGTTCATAGAAAAGCTTATATTGATTTTTTAGATACTATTAACTAAAAATAGAAATGGGGAAAAAATAATGAATGATATATCAATAGATGAAATGTATAGAGATATTGTTAGTAGAGGAAGAAAACTTTCTTTTAATTTCATATTAAAAGAAGAAGACTTATATTTAAAAGATAAAAAACAGATATTGGAAATATGTGAAAGAGAATTAAATCAAAACAATAAAAAACAAAGAAAGCTATTAAAATAGCAACATGTTTTGTTAATATAAATATATAAGAAATAATTATTATGAAAAATAATAAAAAAACTATAATGAATAAATTATAAGGTTATTAAAAAATAAAGATTAAAAAGGGTGGGTGTTGTATGAAAGAGGCAGAAAAAGATATCTATATAGAAATGTTAAAACGAGATTGGTATACATTGGGACAAATAGAAGAACAAACAGATGAAATGTGTTTTATTGCCTTAGAGCAATCGGGAATGGCTCTTGAGTTAATTAAAGATCAGCTTGATGAAATGTGTTTAATCGCAATAAAAAAATGTCCATTTGCACTTGAATTTGCAAAGAAACAGACACTTGAAATGTGTTTGCTTGCTGTTAATCAAAATGGATTAGCTTTAGAATATGTAAAATGGAATGAACTTAATTTACCTATAGAAGATGTAGAAAAACTTTGCATTACTGCAGTTAAACAAAATGGGGAAGCTCTTAAATATTCTAAGGTTCAAACTAAGGAGATATGTCTACTTGCGGTTAAAAGATATGGATTAGCTATTAGAGATATAAAATGGGATGAATTAGATTTCTCTAATGAAGAAATTTATGAAATATATTTAATTGCTGTTAGTAATACTGGATTTGCTTTAGAGTATTTATCTTACAATTTAATGAACTTAACTCAAGTACAAATAGAGAATATATGTATAAAGGCTATTGAATATATTGGATTGGCTTTAAAATATGTACCATGGAGTTTACTTTCATTGTCTGATGAGAAATACAAGTATTTATGTAAAAAGGCATTGGAGAATAGGGGATTTGCTTTAAAATATGTAGAAAATCAAACAGAAGAACTTTGTCTAATTGCAGTAAGAGAAGATCCTGTTGCTCTTGAGTTTGTAAAAAATCAAACAGAAGAAATATGTATTGAAGCAGTTAAAAGAAATGGATATACTCTTAAAGATGTAAATAATCAAACCTATAGAGTGTGCATTGAAGCTGTTAGAAATAATGGTAGGGCTTTAAAATGTATAAAGTGGGATAGTGGTTTTACAGAGGACCAGAAAAAAATAATCCATATTGAAGCAATAAAACAAAATGTTGGAGTTTTAGATATTATAGAAGATAAAGAAAAGTACATGAAACTGATTAACATGAAAATTTTAGAAGATACAGATGAATATATGCAATTAATAGCATTTAGAATAGATGAAAAGTGGCTATTTAATATAGGAAATCAAAAAAATATTACTGAAGAAGAGTTCAAAAAATACTTAGAAGTTCAGTATAGAACAACTGAGAAAATAGCTTATACAAAGTTTTTGGAACAATTAGAAGTTTCAAATTCAAAATAAAGAAAATATTAATAATTATACAATAAAAAAAACCACTTTTTAAAAAGTGGTACAAAAAAGTAAATACTTTATGTAAAAAAAATTAATTTTCTGTACTTTCATTATAATATTTAATTTACAAAATAGTCAATATAAATTAATTTAGAAAAATAAATATATTAAAAAGGAGAAAAAATATGGGGGAAATAATTATTAGTGAGTTAGAAGCGTTAGGAATAGAATCAAAAGAAAGAAGTTTAGAGGTAGTGTCTCATGATGGATTAAATCTTTGTTATGTAGACTGTCAAGATTATGAAATATGTAAAGAAGCAGTTAAGCAAAATGGTAGGGCTTTAAGGTATGTAAAGTGGGACGAATTAAAAGAAGAATTTTCTAATGAACAACTTAATGATCTATATTTAGAGGCCATAAGAGGAAGTGGTAGAGCAATAGCATATATAAGAGAAGAAGACAGAGAAAAATACAAAAATATGTTTAAATATAAAACTTTCTTTGATTACCTTCTTAAGGATGAAGTAGTGGCAATTCAAATAAATGGCGAATGGAGATTTACAGTTAATTCAAAAGATAATATAAATAAAGATGAATTTATAAAATGGATTGATAATGATAGGATTGAACGCATTGAGTTCTCAACATTTGATAGGAATTCATCTCTATTTAAGCAGTTAGAAAATCCAAATAGAGAAAAGTATATGGATTTTTTAAGTGGTATTAATTAAGTTTAAAAAGCTATCTAAGTTAATTAGTTGGTTGATATTTGGATAAATTAAGATATTCTGTACAAAATAGAGATTTTACATAAAATCTCTATTTTATTTTTGAAATATAATACTTTAAAGTGTTATATCTTATGCTATAAATTATAAAATATTATAACAAAAATATATGAATATCTGGAGATAAAGAAAAAATGAAAATATATGAAGATGACTTAGAAATAGTAAGGAGAAATCCTTTTTGGTTAAAGAATATAGATAACCCAAAAGAAGAAATATGTTTAGAAGCAGTTAGAAGAAATGGATTAGTTTTAGAATTTGTAGAGAAACAGACTCAAAAGATATGTCTTGAGGCAGTTGGGCAAGATGGAAGAGCACTTAAGTATGTAAAAAATCAAACTGAAAAGATTTGCATAGAAGCAGTAAGACAAGATGGATTAGCTTTAGAGTATGTAAAGAATCAAACTGAAGAGATTTGTTTAGAAGCAGTAAGACAAGATGGATTAGCTTTAATATTTATAGAAAATCAAACCGAAGAGATTTGTTTAGAAGCAGTAAAACAATATGGATTAGCTTTAGAAGATGTTATTGAACAAACGCCAAGGATATGTTTAGAGGCAGTAAAACAGGCTGGATTAGCTTTATGGTATGTAGAAGAACAAACTTATAATATATGTATAGAGGCAATAAGAAATGATGTAAGTGCTTTAATGTATGTAAAAGATCTGACAGAAGAAATTTGTTTAGAAGCAGTAAAAGAAGATGGTTTGGCCATAAGATATATTAAATGGTTCAAGCTTTTAAATAAGAGAACAACAGAGCTTTATTTGCTTGATAAAAGAAGATTAAGTAAATTATATATGGTATTAAAGAAAATAAAAAATAGGATTTCAAATAAACAAATAAAAGAAATTTGCTTAGAGGCAGTAAAACAGAATGGAAAAGCTCTTCAGTATGTAAAAGATCAAACGGAAGAAATGTGCTTAATAGCAGTAAGAGAAGACAAGGAAAATATACAATATGTAAACAATTTAACTGATAAAGTTTTTAAGGAAGCAAATTTGGATTTAGATATTTAAATTTATTATAAAAAAAATAAAATATATGTATTATTGAAAACAAAAAACTTTAGTAGGAGATTTATGGAATATATAAATAGAATATATATTGAATCAGAAAAAATAGTAGTTGATTTTAATGAAGAATTTTACAAAACGTTATTAGAAGGTGATGAAAATCAAATAATTGAACGTATAGTTACTATTTTTAATATATCAAATTATGACTTGCCACAATTTTTTAAAGATATGTCAGATGGCCTTATTAGAAAGTCTGTAAAGTTATTAAAAAGGTTATACGGGGATAATATGACTTTAATTGATTTAAATAATCTTATTTGGAACTCAAACGGGATTGGCAAAAAAATAGGAAACGATTTTTCAAAGTTACCTGTAAAGGATTCTTTACAACAAAAAGAAAATGAAGAAATAGTTACCTGGTTTTTAAAAGACTATTATTCAGGTATGACAGGCAATAGAAAAGGCACAAAGACTTATGAGCATTGTTTAGGATTTAGGATTCAAATGTCTAAATTAATTTTGTAAAAAAGTATTTGTATAATATATAAAAACAATAGTTCAAATAAATAGAGTCTTAAAAGGAGAGAAGACATGAATAATTATGATATAGATTTAGAAATGGTAAAAGAAAATGGAATGGATATAGTATTTATAGAAGAGCAAACTGAAGAAATCTGTCTTATAGCAGTAAGAGAAAACGGAATGGCTTTACAATATGTAGAAAATCAAACGAATAAAATATGCTTAGAAGCAATTAGACAAAATCCTATGTCTCTTAGAGATGTAATAAAACAGACTTATATAATGTGTCTTGAAGCAGTAAGAAAAAAAGGATTAGCTCTTAAATATGTAAATTGGGATGAATTAAATTTAACTAAAGAACATATTTCTATTTTATATCGTGAAGCAGTTAATCAAAATGCTAAAGCCTTAAAATATGTAAAAAATCAAACAGAAGGAATCTGTTTAATTGCAGTTAAAAAAGATGGAAGAATGATTAAATTCATTGAAAATCAAACAGAAGGGGTCTGTATGGAAGCTGTAAGAAACAATGGGTTAGCTTTAGAATATATAAAAGAACAAACTCCTAAATTATGTTTAGAGGCAGTAAGACAAAATGGCTTAGCTCTAAATTACGCTCAATATAAAACAGAGGAAATTTGTCTTGAAGCAGTTAAGCATAATGGTTTAGCACTTAGATATGTAGAAAATCAAACTGATGAGATATGTATTGAGGCAGTAAAGCAAAATACACAAGCTTTAGAATTTGTATAGTAGGATAAAATATTTAATGAAGCAATATATAGAATCTGATTACAAGCAGTAAAAAGAAAATGGGTTAGTTTTGGAATATGTAAATATTGATAACTTTAACTTATCTAAAGAGAAAATAAGAGATTTGAATGTTGTAGAATTAGAGCAAAATGGACATAGTCATTAAAAAACTTATTGACTTAGAAATATGAAAAATTATATTATTTAGTGATAATGCAGGAAGAAGATTAAAATTTGGATATAAAATTACTCTAATAATAAAAAGGACTCTTTAGTAAAGGGGTCTTTTTTATTCCTAAAAATGTATATAGGAGAAGTTGAATTTAGTATGTGAAGTTCAATTAGTTATAAAAAAAGAATATATAGTATATATTGATAAAAATAAATAAAAATTTAGGAGGTATGTGTGATAAAAAAAGAACTAAATGAATTAGATTTAAATATTAGTTTAGCAAAAGTATGCAAATGCCAATATTGCAATAAAATAAAATTGTGCTTTGAAAAAGAAAAATATAAAAATAAATATTGGCAAAACGTAGTAAAAGATAGGGATTTATTATATGGAGATGAAGATGAAGCTATAGAAAATACGATTATGGCATTAAATATATTAAATTCAGACTCTCCACAATTTTTTAAAGATATGTCAGATTGTCTTGTGAGAAAGTCAGTAAAATTATTAAAAAGGTTATATGGAGATGATGCAACTTTAATTGATTTAAATGATCTTGTTTGGAACTCAAATGGGATAGGGAAAAAAATAGTAAAAGAATTTTCAAGGTTATCTGCAACCAATCCAATTGAACAAAAAGAGAATGATGAGATTGTTATTTGGTTTATAAAAGATTATTATTCGGGAATGACAGGAGGCCAAGGGGGAACAAAGACATATGAACATTGTTCAGGAGCAAGGGCTCAAATATATAAATTAATATCCATAAATAAGAGTTAGAAAAATACTCTTTCTCTTTATATAAATTATAAAAAATATAATGAGTTGCTTCTAATAAATAAATAGTTTAATTTATATAAATATTGACTATATAAAATATTGATAATTGTATATTTTATATGTTATTATATATATGTATTAATGTATTTTAAATAAAAAAAATATAATAGGTTAAAAATCTTAAAAACAATTCAAAGCTTATTGTTATACACATTGTTTGAGCTATCTATTAAATTAGATAGCTTTTTTTTTATAAATATTAATCTATAATATAGTTTTCATCTTGTCTGCAAGAAAAAGGCCATTCAATTTAAATTCTTAAATATTTCATGAATAAATTCTTCTGGAGAAGGTACTATATTCCCAAAATGGTTTTTAAACCATTTTCTTTTTTTTATGTCTGGATGATTTTTAATAAATTCAATTGTTTTAGATATTTTTTTTTAACATCTTCTTCAGAAATACCTTTTTCATTAGCAATAATTTTAAATAAGTTTTCTATTTCTTGTTTAGAGTCAGTCATATATACAATAATTTCCTTTCTATGGTTATATTTACATGTATCTTAATTAAATAAAGTTGAATTCAAGTAAATTTAATCTAAAATATACTACATGAAATTATATTTTATACAGATTATTATAATATACTCTACAAATAGTTACAATATAAAAAAACAGAAAGGGAAATAGTAATATGGAAATGGATTATAAGGCATTAGGAAAAAGGATAAAAATTGCAAGAATTAAAAAAGGTATAACTCAAGAATCAATTGCTAATGAAATAGATATAACCCCATCACATCTAAGTAATGTTGAAACTGGAAAAACAAAGGTAAGTTTGCCTACTTTAATTGATATTGCTAATGCTCTTTCTATTAATATAGATGCATTGCTATGTGATAATATATTAAATTCTAAAATTGTATTTGAGGGAGAAGCTAAAGAACTATTTGAGGACTGTGATGAATATGAGACAAGAATGCTTGTTGACATATTAAAATATATGAAAGAAGTAATTCGTACAGATAGAAAAGTAAGAGATCAATTTAGTAGATAAAATGAGCTTATTTGGTTTATTATATATGTTAAAAGAGTATTATTTTAAAACAATACTCTTTTAAGTTTCAATATATATTAAATTATTCTTGAGTTTTTAAATTTGAATTATATATATTTATTTTCTGTTTCAACTGTATTATTTTCATCCATAATTTTTTTGATTCTTCTAAGCTGGTCTATATTTAGTTTACAATTACTATAAAAATGAACTCCAATTTGAGAACGTAATTCTTCAAGAATAGAATCAGTTTCAATTTCATCTAAAAGATTCTTTTCACTAAGATACAAGTAATAATCCTGAGCATAGTTTGTAACTTGATTTAAAGAATCTTTATCAAATTTATATGAAGAACCTTTTACAGTAACAGTTATATATTTACGCCCAATATTCTCTATAATACCTTCTGTATATAAGTCTTTTAAATCCTTTGTTTTTTTTGTTTCATAGTCCCCATATTTTAAATATACTGTCTGACCTTTTTTTAAATTATCCATATGATATTCCTCCTTTATTTTCATTAAATAAAACCCCTTAATTATATATATTATATCATCTAATTAAGCTATAATTAAAAATACTTATTCTTTAATTCTCTTAATTTAGGACTGCCAAATTCTTCTCTTATTGCATCTTCTAAAAGGTTATATTTTACCTGGGCTTCTCTTTCTTTGGATACACACTGTTTTATTTTGTTATTTAAGTTGTTTATATAATTTTCATTTTCAGTATTGTATAGTTTATCACTGTCTCTTGATAGAGAACGTATCATGCTATACTTAAGTATATCTTCATCAATCTTTAGGATTTGTTTGGTTGCACGTTTAATACATTTGAGGCCTCCAAAGTATTCATATACACCTATCTCAGAGGGGATATCTTGTCTTACTTCTTCATATAATTCTTTAGCCATAACATAATAATTTAAATTTCCATAAAAAAGGCAAAAGGGGACACGCTACTTCAGTGGTGTGAGGAATTTGCCCTCTTTCTATTAAGCAAGAGCCTTTAACTCATATCTATAACCATCACCTTTTTGTATTAGTTTTAAATATTTATGGTTTACATCTATCTGTTTGCCATGTTTCTTTGAATAGATTGCAAATATACCTGTACTTCTACAACTTACATTTGATACATATTGACCTATATATTTTCCTTTTGGTATATTAGCTTTTACCATATCCCCCGATTGATAGCCAAAGAACTGTTTTTGTCTTGGTAAATATGCTCTTGGAAAACCATATTTATTTAATAATGTTCTGCTTCTTGTACCTCTTCCTATAGATTTTATATATAGCTCCTTCAACCCTTTGTGTATTTTGATTTTAGGCGTTTCCTTAACACACAAAGCATCATAGTAATGAGTTTTAGGCAAGTTAGCTTTTACTCTATTATGTTTAGTTACTCCTCCAGTAGAGACTACCACATCAGAAGTTAATTTATACATTTCTCTTAAAACAGCATTCCTACTACTATTTACTTTGGCAGTATCTTTTAGATTTACTGGTTTATTAGTTTTTAAGATTGAGTTTATATTTTTTACTCTTTCTTTATCTAACTTTGATTTACTTAGAGATTGCACCCATTCATCAAGTGTATTATTTCCTTTTTCTTGGTTACAAGTTCTACAAGCTAAGGTTAAGTTTCTAATAGAATTTGAACCTCCTCTTGATTTAGGATACTTATGCTCAATTTCTAATTGATGGTCATTCGTGAGTCCTTTACAATATTGACATGTATGACCATAAGTATATAATAGATACTCACGAATTTCATACCCTAAGAGAGTGCCTTGTTGATAATCTACTCCTTCAATTAAAGGATTCAGCATTAATTGAGTATCAAACCTTACTGTTTCTATATAGATTGTCTTTATATAGCATAACTTTTTAAGTTTTATTATAAAATTTTTGACATTATCCACTATGCTTTGAATTGATGGTG